>JAITKS010000347.1 GCA_031278315.1 Planctomycetaceae bacterium
GGGGTTACTTCACACGAAAAATTAATTTCGTTGATTACAATTTGTTCGAGTTGAATATTCTTTGTTGTTTTCATAGTTACACCTCATTACCTTTCTGATTTCAAAATTGAAATCTATTAACCTTGAGAGCAATGCAAAAAAATTTTTTTTTGCTGTATTACTCTTATCTTTCCGTGCGGCTCTATTGGGTTGTCAACGCAACAACTCAACGCACACGGAGCCAAACAACGTTGTGCCGATTCATGTTGACCGTGTATTTGTGTACGTAAACACAATAAACACGGCTTAAATTTTATGACGTTATAAGACCATCAACTTTTTGTTAATTCATTTGTATCTAACAATCAATAAGAATCAAACGGAGCGGAAGTATAACAACACGATCAATAGTTGTCAACACAATAGTTTTTCAATTTGTAAAATCGTATATGTCCGATCTTTGATTTTTTCAATTTGTACGATTATTATGATTTTCGGTAAAATTTCAATCAATTCATAATTTAATTGTATAAATTTTGTAATATATCAGTGGAATAATTTTTTTTTTCAATTTTTTGTAATTTTTAAACACGAAATACACGAACAAGAGGTAACTATCAAGAAGTCCCGCTAGGGACGACACTTTATTAATTATATGCTTTAGCATACAGAATGAGCTAATAAAGTGTCGTCCCTGCGGGACTTAACTGGTATGTGATTGATAAACCGTAAGCTAAAGCATACGGTTAATAAAGTGTCGTCCCTAGCGGGACTTGACAGATATGTGATTGATAATTTAAAAATTCGTAAACAACCAAAAAAACGAAAACAATTATTACACTGATATATTACTTTTATTTTTATTTACCACAGAGAACACAGAGAAAGAATATTTTGTAATTTTAGATTTTAACTTTTAGATTTTGGGTAATATATCAGTGGAATAATTTATTGTTTTCGGGAATGCGGTCGTCTCGACCGCATCTTTAGTTTTGTTTTTTGACAGGATTACAGGATTGACAGGATTTTTATACTCATTGCCATTTAAAATTCGGTATTATTTTTTGTAACGAAAAAGGTGACCGTTCACGCATAAAACTAGAATCGCCCTGAAAAGACAACAGTATTTTTTACTGAATCGCCCGCCCCAGCGGGGCGGATAAAAGTCCCCCCTCCTCGAAGCCCTGAAAGAGCAGCAGGATATTATGACACGATTATTGTGAAAGAATCCGATGAATTTATAGTTACTTATTTTTTCTTTGCATTTGCTTTTCCAGCGGCTGCTTTTGCGGCGTTTTTTGTTTCTTTGGTTGGTTTAACCTTTTTATTGCTGCCGCTTTGTGCTTTGTCTTTTTTACTGCTTTCTTTTGGAACTTTTGCTTCGCCCTCTGCTCCGATATCTAATCCGGCATGTCGGGCGGCATCCGCTAATGCTTTAATACGTCCATGATATTTAAAACCATGCCGATCAAATGCAACTTGTTTTATTCCGGCAGCCAACGCTTTCTTTGCAATCAAACCGCCGATTTTTTCAGCAGCAGTACAATTACCTCCGTTTGGAATTTCCGAACGAATGTCTTTATCACGTGTACTAGCAGCAACTAACGTTTTCGCCAAATTATCATCAATTATTTGAGCATAAACGTTTGTATTACTACGAAAAACACAAAGACGCGGTCTCGACGAATATCGTTTAACCGCATTCGATACACGAAACGCTCTATTCTTTCGTTGTCTGTTTATTTGTTTGAATTTTTTCATTGGATATCACTTTTACTAACTTAAACTTTAATTTTTATAACTAACGTTTTTAATTAAATCGGGACAAAAAAATAAGTCCGCCATAAAACTAATTTTCAATTTTTATTTTTCGTAATATTTTGAAATCTCAATAAATCACTGTTATCACGAAAACTCACAAAAAACTAAATTGATTGAAAATTAAACTTCTCTAATATTAGTTTTCTATTAACCATCGAGAACACAAAAAATACAAAATTATATTACGAAATATTTCACTGTTATATTAGTATATTACATAATCACATAATTTTTACTTCTTAGTTGCAGCCTTTGATTCTTTACGTCTTATTACTTCACCTTCGTATTTTATTCCCTTTCCTAGATAAGGTTCAGCTTTTCTGATACTTCTAATTTCGGCAGCAAATTGACCAACAAGTTGTTTGTCAATTCCCTTTATACTAACATGCGTTTGATCAAGACATTTAACATCTAAACCGACAGGAATTTTTTTGTGAACTTCATGTGCAAATCCTGCTCTAACTTGCAAAATTTTATCAGACAAAGCAAACAAATATCCTGTGCCGAATATTTCTAGTTTCTTTTCGTAACCGCTTGTAACACCGATAACCATATTTTGAAACAAAGCTCGGTAGAGACCATGCATCGCAGCAGCTAAACGAGTTGCGTTTGCACGCTCGACAGTAATTACATTTGCGGTACTGTCGAATTTCACATTGACATTCGGACTAAATTCTTGCTGCAATTTGCCCAAAGGTCCTTCAATTGTCAATGTCTTTTCTGCTAAAGTTACCTTAACATTAGTAGGTATAACAATTGGTTTTTTTCCAATTCTTGACATAAGTAACTACTCCTAACTTGCCGGTTATAATTTCCGGTAACACTATTTCAAAAAATTATTTCTTTTACTGTTATTTTAATATTTTAAACACTGCTCAAATCTCAAACTCTAAATTCGATAACTTCCGAATATTTATCTATCGGAAACAGCAGATTTAATAACTTAAAACTACCGTCGAAATTCATAGTACGAGTTGAATACAATAATTAATTTTCAACTTTCACAAAAATTTATTACCAAATTTGGCCAATTACTTCACCGCCGACATTTTTTAACTTTGCTTCACGGTCGCTTAAAATTCCGCGATTTGTGTTGAGTATTTGTATCCCCAAACCATTAAGTACAGGTTTAAGACCAGAAGCCTGAACATAAATGCGGCGTCCGGGTTTACTTACTCGTTTAACTTTGCCGATTACCTTTTCGGCATTCGGTCCGTACTTTAAGTGAACACGAATAAGTGAAACTGGTTTAGATTCAACAACTTCCCAGTCCCAAATGTATCCCTCACGTTTTAGGACATCAACGATTCCTTTTTTCTCATTTGAGACAGGAACATCGACAAATACTTTTTCAATTCTGACCGCATTACGAATTCGGGTCAGTAAATCAGCAATCGGATCTGTTAACATAGTTTTAGTTTATTTTCAAGCAAATTATTTTTTACTTTATTTTAAGCTATTCACGCTTTAATTTTTTATAACCGCAACCTATTTGCTAAACGGCAAATAGATATTAAGTCTTTTAAACTGCTCTCACTTAAATTTTCGGTTTGAGCTGCTGCCTGATTAACTCTCGGAAAACAGGCTTTACGGAATAAGCTCTCGTATCGCCGAAATTCTAATATGATACGTATTACTTTTCTTTTTGAATTACTGAAATTCACCTGTACAAACAGTTATAAAATCGGCGAATTCAAAAAAATATATATCAGTTGAAATTTTTCAACGATAACTTGAACGATAACTTGATTGTGCCGTATAGTGAAAATTTTCCCGTTTGCTAGCAACAATACTTAAAATTCGTTAAGAACATTGCGTTGAGTTCACAATGAAGTATCGTTAGTAATAATTCTATAACCTTAAAAAAATATGGTTAATAAATTACTGCCCTAGCTGGACAAGGAAAAAAAAGGAACGCACATCTTTGGAAAAAAATTATCTTACGAAATATTTCACTGAAATATTACAAAAAAATTTAAGATAATTCTGGTACAAGATTGTAATTTTCGATCAAACTTAAATTATTGTTTTTTTTAATTTGTTAATTATTGTAACAATAAATTTTGTTTACACGGAATTACCAACTTGATTTTTTTACTCCCGGAATGTGTCCTTGATTAGCAAGGTTACGGAAACAAATTCGGCAGATTCCAAACTTTCGATAAACGGCTCGCGGTCTGCCGCAAATTTGACATCTGTTTTCTCTACGAGTTGAGAATTTTGGTTTCCGTTTTGCTTTATTAATTTTTGATATACTTGCCATTGGGATTGATGGATAAATTATTCATTTATGGATAAGCTGCCTTTTTCAAACTATAAATTTGATAGCCCCAAAAGGCATTTGTAACATTAATACTTGAATTGTTGTAATATTTCTGTGAAGTCTTTTTGTTCGTAATTCAATATGAAATTTGTAAAATAAACAGCGTTTTCAACTGATATTCCTTTAATTACAAACTATGAACTTTAATTAAAATTTCTACCGCAATATTACGAAAATTTTCACGTTTGAAATTTCAATAACTCGTTTCAGCACTATTAAGCTTAACTGATTTAAATGATTCACTCTTTGATTCTCTATTAGTTTTTTCAAAGTTTGCCGGATTATCTCCTCCCTTTGAAATCAGTTTTTTACCTTTTACGCTTTTGAATAACCGAAAATCATAATACGATACTTATAATAAATACACACAGAATAAATACACTCGGAATTAATTGTTGAGTCTCACAATCTAAAACATTAACAACTCTGATCAAATCAACAGTTTTTTTATACGATTCAATTTTGTATTGTAATCATCCGTTGATATAAAGTTGATATAAAACTGCGTGATTATCTTTTGTGTAATATTATATTTTTTTACGTTTCGGCGGAGCGTCGGCTCTGAACGGCATACCGAATTCGCGAAGTAATTCACGCGATTCGTTATCACTTACGCCGCGTGAAACAAAGGTGATATTCATACCTTGACTTTTCGTATATTTGTCTGGATTCAATTCAGGAAAGACCAAAAATTCGATCAAACCGAGATTGTAGTTGCCGCGACCGTCAAAGCTTTTTGGATTTAATCCTTGAAAATCACGTACTCGCGGCAGCACAATTGAAATTAGTCTGTCTAGGAACTCGTACATTCTTGCACCGCGAAGAGTTACCATACAACCGATATTCATTCCTTCACGTAATTTGAAATTGGCAATTGATTTTCGCGCTTTCGTTACTACAGGTTTTTGACCCGTAACTTGAGTAAGCACATCAACGGCTTCTTCCATATACTTTTTATCAGCAATACTACTGCCTACTCCCATGTTCACAACAATTTTTTCGAGTCTTGGCAATGACATAATATTCTCTCGACCAAGCTTCTTTTTGAGAACAGGTATGATTTCTTTTTTATATTTTTCTTGTAAACGCGGTATTGTCATCATTCTCTCCAATAACATTTTGACCCGTGTATATTTTGCACACGCGGTTGTATTTCAAAAATTAAATTTTGCATTCGACATGTTAAAAGTCCAATCTATTAAGTATTCAATTAACATATCAATTGTTTCAAATCTGCTCATACTTTGTAATTCGGTAATAATTATCTGCTTAACAATCGATAAACAGATTTAACGAATACTTTGAATTACCGGAATTAATAAATTATATAGTACAAGCCGATATTTCGTCCGATTTATAATTTTGTTTTGACTATTTAACTAGTTACTTTTTTTTTGCTTTTGCTGGTGAAATTAGGCTTATATCGGTTTTACATTTTTTACATGTACGATATTTTGCACCGTTTTCATCGTAACGTACACCAACACGTGTTGGCTTATCACATTTAGGACAAATCACTTGAACGTTTGAAGCGGGAATTGCCATCTCTAACGAAAGTTGACCGCCCCGCGGATTACGCTGACTTTTACGCACATGTTTTTTTACAACAGCTACGCCTTCGAGCTTAATCTTGTTCGATTCGTGATCTATTTCTAATACTTTTGTTCTTTTGCCTCGACTAGGTCCCGTAAGAACTACAACCAAATCATTCTTATTGACACGCATGACTTACACCTGAAAAAATTATAAACAATATTTATTTTAAACTATTCACACTTACACTTAAAAATTTCGGCAATAATATAATTTCGATAATTTTTAATCTGCTCACACTTAAATTTTCGGCTTGAACTGCTAACTTATCTATCGGAAGCAGGCTTTTAATAATAACCTAAATTCATATTACAATACGTTATATTTTGTTTGCTTATCTCTTGGAAAGCGAAACCGGCTTTATCGTTTTATGTAATTATTACAGTGTGAATAAATGTGAATAAAATAATCAATTTCAAACTACCTCGCTTGCTAGGCTGATTATTTTTACAAAACCTTCTTCGCCGCGAGCTTTACCTTTACCTTTTTTCTTTCGGTCTTTATCGCGTAATTCACGAGCAACAGCACCGAAAACGCGTGTACCTACCGGATTTTTATTATTATCAATCAATACCGCTGCATTAGAATCGAATCTAACATAGCTGCCGTCTTCACGGCGTACTGACTTTTTTGTTCGCACGATAACCGCTTTGACTACCGCACCTTTTTTAATGTTACTGCCCGGAATTACTGATTTAACCGAACAAACAATAATATCACCTAGTCCCGCAAAACGCCGATGAGTACCTCCAAGCACTTTGATACACATTAATTCTTTTGCACCTGTGTTATCAGCAACATCTAATCTGGTCTGCATTTGAATCATAACTCAATCTACCTCACAAATAATTTAGTTGAATAATTGAAATTTTTTTACTTTGCTAATGTTCTTATCGCAAGAGACGATAATGAATAAAATTATTCATTACTATTATTCTGCAATTTTATGTTTTTAACTTGTTGTACCGGACTTAAAATTTCGGTATTTTGATCGGTATTCTGATAATAAGTTACTCGAAAATTTAAGTATATTTTTTTGATATTTGATATTTGATAATTGTGTTTCTAGCTATTTTCTATTTGTTGTTGATTTGTTGCCGCAGCTAATTTGGCAGCAGCACGTAAAGCAGCAACATCTATTAAATTACCTTTTGTTACAATTCGTACTAACTTCCAACGTTTTAATCTTGACAGAGGGCGGCTTTCTACAATTTCAACTGTATCACCGACCACCGATGAATTTTCTTCATCGTGAACATAACAAACAGTGCGCCGTTTGACATATTTACCGTATTTCGGATATTTTACAAGCCGAGATACTTCGACCCGTCTAGTCTTTTTCATTTTGTCGCTTGTTACGACTCCAACTACAATTTTTTTTGGCATTTAATCTCAACCTCTTTCAATGTTATTTATTTCGATTTGTCATAGACTTGTGTTTACAACAAGATCATGTATTGTTTCTACTTTTGATTACTGTATCCGGCGATTATAGTTCCTTTATAGTTCCTTTTGACGAATAGATTTTATTGTAAGTATTTGCGCAATCAATTTTTTATTTTTTTTCAATTCACTAGGCGAATCCAGACGTTCCATTCGTGCCTGTAATCTAAGACGAAACAATGAATCTTTAGCATCTTTTAATAAGACACCGAGTTGTTCATTTGTCATTGATTTAAGTTCTGATATTTTTACAGCATACATTTTTAAATTTATCTTTCTAATCTAAATTGAATTTTATTTTTACTAAATTAATAAAATCCTAATACTATATTTTTCGCTCCAGTCCAATTTACGTTTATAAATATACTGAATCAGCTTTGAGTAAATTAAGGTTAAAGTGAAATTCAAATTCCGCATGATTATTACCAAATTTCTGGGCAGCATATCAAAATCATTAATGTAAAAAAACTTATCTAAATATTTAATATTTTTTCAAATAAAAACTAGTTTATTCAAATACAGTGACAACAAATTTAATAACTTCAAATAACAGAATTAACATTAATTTTTATTTATTACATGAATAAAAATTAAATTCATAATTGATTATATTTATCAAATTACGCCGTTGCGGTAAGTATTTAATATTTTTAATTGTTAATTCACTTACTGATTTTACTTTAATGTAAATCTTGTAATTGTACTAGTTATTATGTTCCAAGATATTTGCAAATTTATTGTTTTTTTACATGATTTTTCGTTTTACGAATCTGCATTTTACTGGCATTTTGTGTGCTAGTCTGTTGAAACATAATTTTGCAGTTTCTTCTGGAACACCAGCGACTTCATACATAATAGTACCGGGTTTTACGACCGCAGCCCAATATTCAGGTTCGCCTTTTCCTTTACCCATTCGCGTCTCTAACGGTATTGACGTGATGGACTTATCAGGGAAAATTCGGATATACAAACGTCCTTCAGTTCTGAGATATTGCTGTGCGGCGATACGTCCTGCTTCAATCGTCGCAGCACTTATCCAACCGCCTTCAAGCGTTTGTAAACCGTAATCTCCAAATGTTACATCGTTTCCTCTGGTCGCTTCACCTTTTATACGACCTCTTTGGATTTTTCGATGTTTGACTCGTTTTGGCATTCGCGCCATTGTTTTCGTCCTCGCTATATTCGCCTTGATTTATCCAAACTTGGATTCCAATATGACCTTGTGCGATTTTGGCTTCATGAAAACCATAATCTATTTTCGCACGTAACGTCGATAACGGAATTGAACCGGCTATTTGCTTCTCGCAACGCGCCATTTCTGCACCGCCTAATCGACCCGATAACTGAATTTTTATACCCTTTGCACCGGCTTCCATCGCTTGTTCCATCGCACGTTTCATCGTGCGGCGGAAACCGATCCGCCTAACTAACTGTTCGCCGATATCTTCAGCTACAAGTTGTGCAACAATATCAGGACGAAGTACCTCTTCAATTTTGAGATTTACTCTACGTCCGGTTATTTTTTGCAAGTCTTCCTGAAGTTCTTCAACCTTTCTGCCGCGCTGCCCGATCATAATACCCGGTTTAGCAGAAAATAGTACAACGCGAACTTCATCACGTGTCCGTTCAATTTCGATTTTAGCTATCGCTGGATAAAGCGGTTTGTCCGCTGCATCTTTACGTTTTTTTATAAAGTCGCGAATTTTCTTGTCTTCTACAAGCAATTCCGCAAACTCTTTCTTGGAGGCGTACCAACGACTTTTCCACTCCTCCATAATGCCGACACGAAATGCTACCGGATTTACTTTTTGACCCATGTTATCCTATAGTTTCTAATAATCTACATGTTTCTTGTTGAGGTTTAATTCACCTTTTTTTAACTGCTCACATTTTCAATAATCTACCGATTTAATCTGTCGATTTATCTACCATAAAATTGGTGTAATGAATTGTAATGAATACAACCTTGCCGAAATTCATTTTATGAGCTGAAAAAAATAAACTACCGCAACCGAATTTTTTTCACAATATTATGTATCAAATTCTAAATTGCGAACAATACAAATTACGGATTCGCTTGAATTATCGTAACAATAATTATTAGCCCGCTTCCGTTTGCGGATTAAACATATTAAAACTAACCTCATCAGTTGCCGCCGATTATAACGGTAATATGTGAAGTTCGTTTGTAATATACACTTGAAGCTCCTCGCGATTTGGGACGAAAACGTTTGCTCATCGGACCGCCGTCTATTCTAATATCGAGAATACCGAGACTTGTTGTTTTACCCATTGTGATTCTGTCTGCCGCATTTTTAACAGCTGTGTAAATCGCTTGACGGACAAGTTTCGCTCCGCGTGAAGGGTAGCATGAAAGTATTGCTATTGCACGTTCTGCTGCTTCGCCGCGCACTAGATCCGCATAAGGCCGAATCTTTCTTGCACTCATTTGAACGTATCGATGAATCGACTTAAACGTTTCTTTTTTATTTTCTGCTTTTTTTGCCACTGTTTTTTACCTCGTAAAAAAAATGAAATTGATTTACAAATTATACTAATTCAAAACCGTTGCCGTCTAAAAAACTACAAATAAGATTAGCCGGAATAGGAATATTATGTGAACAAACAACATTTGTCAAAAAATTTGAATCTACATATTCATCTGCTATTCTGTTTATTAACGAAAAACAACAAAAAGCAAAAAAACAAAAAATTCTGTAGATATTCAGTATTTTTGAACCGCTCTTACTTGAATGTTCGGTTTGAGCCGTTTGTTTATCTATCGTAAAACAGCAGGCTTTTTAATGTTTTTTATATTTTGTAGTGAATGGTCTTTATATCACCGAAATTAATAGTACGATGCGAAAATGATTTGTTACCGTTTTTTTATTTCTTACCTTTTCCGCCGTGACCTCTAAAAATTCGTGTCATTGAAAATTCACCTAATTTGTGTCCGACCATTTCTTCGGTTACAAATACTTTGACAAATATTTTTCCGTTATGCACAAGAAAAGTATGTCCCACAAATTCGGGAACTATTGTACATGCTCTCGCCCATGTTTTTATAGGCTCTTTCTTGACAGCATTATCCAATTTTTCGACCTTCGCAAGGAGTTTAACATTGACAAACGGTCCCTTTTTTAACGATCTGCTCATAAACAATTTAATCCCAAAAAAATTATTCGCGACGGATTATACGCGAAACAAGTTGATTTTTTATCTAAAAGTCAAAGCCAAAATTTCTGAAATTGAAACAGCCCAAACTTGAAATCAAATACCCTGCTTATATTTTTAACTTGCTTATATTTTTTATATTTTTGTAACAAAAAATACCGCAAAAAAAATATCCTTCACAATTGAAAATAAATAGTAACTTCTATAATGACAACCGCACTCGCTAATTAGACTATATAACTTGTTACTTTTATGAAAATTTAACTCCTAAAAACATGACAGACAAAACAATGAATTTTCTAAATATTATGACAATTTTAGTACACCGTAGCGTCTGCTTTTTCGTCGTCTGATAATAGCTTTATTAGTTGGTTTGCGTTTTTTACGAGTTGATGTACCTTTGGTTGGTTTACCAGTTGGCGTGACAGGGTGACGTCCGCCTTTTGTTCTGCCTTCACCTCCGCCGTGCGGGTGGTCGATTGGATTCATTGCCGTACCTCTAACATGCGGGCGTCGTCCCATCCAACGGCTTCGTCCCGCTTTACCGACTTCTATATTCATGTGGTCGATGTTACCTACAACTCCGATTACCGCACGGCATTTGATCGGTACACGTCTAATTTCGCCGCTTGGCATATTTAATTGTGCCCAACCTGTTTCAGTGTCGCGTGCTACTAATGTTGCTTTAGAACCAGCTGACCTACAAAGTACACCGCCTCGATTCGGATGTAATTCAATATTGTGAACTTCTGCCCCTAAAGGTATTTCTGCAAGCGGCAAACAATTACCGAGATTAGGCGGCGCACCTGTTCCGCTTAAAATTTTCGCTCCAGATTTTAAACCTTCCGGTGCAACAATATATCGTCTCTCACCGTCAACATATTTCAACAACGCCAGTCTTGCACTACGATTCGGATCATATTGAATTGATGCAACTGTTGCTTCAACTCCGTCTTTGTTTCGCCGGAAATCAACTAGTCGAAATTGACGCTTATGACCGCCCCCGCGATGACGGACTGTTATTATTCCTTGATTATTACGACCATTAGTTCGCCGTTTTGCCCGTAGTAATTTTTTTTCCGGTGATGTATTTTTTGTCAGTTCTGCGAAATCGCTGACACTCATGTTCCGGCGACCAGCATTATTTGGCTTATATTTTTTTATTCCCATTTGAATACCACTATTATTAAACTGTTTATACTTTAAATTTCGTTAACCGCATGTTCACTAACTATGATCAATACTGCAAAAAGGTGAAATATAATTTAATGTTTAAATCTATAATTTAAATCTGCGTGAATTATATTTACACTATCGAATTATCGAAATTAAATTGAGTATGAACTGGTATAATTTTTAACTACTTGTCTAATCTAATACAGCGAATTGTACAATCGCAATCAAACGTCCAACCGCCTTAAAATCACACATTAACTCACAAATTTTTATATGAAAGACAATATCAACCGTAATTGATTATCAACCGTAATTGATTTTATCATTGTCATCTAATCTTACTAACGCCCGCTTGATTGGAGTTGTTCTTCCAAGAGCGTGACGAACACGTCGTTTTTTACCTTTACGTTTTTGTGTTCTTACTTCAACTACCTTAACCTCAAAGAGGAACTCTACAGCTTCTTTAATCTGTTTTTTATTTGCAAGGCTATTTACTTCAAAAGTGTAAATATTACGATGTTCAGCAAGGTCGTAACCTTTTTCTGTAACTACTGGTTTAAGGATTACCTGATATGGTTCAAGTTGTAAATTTACTTTTGTAATATCAAATTGTCTTGGCACTATACACCTCCATTATTTTATTTCGATTGTACTTATTTCGGGATTAAGTTTGTATAAATCTTTTAAACTGCTCACGTATAAATTTTCGGTTTGAACGATCTTTTTACCTAAATCTGGAATCAGGTTTGTAGTGAATGGACACGCCTTTGTTACTGCCGAAATTCATAGTATGAAACGGATATTTATTGATATAGTTTATTTTGATTTATCATTGTTCAAGATTAATTCAGGGACTGGGCGTAACTATCTCTGTTCCTGTTCCTGTTCCTGTTGCTGTTGCTGTTTCCGATTTTAGCTCGTTGAGTTTTTTCTCGTAATCGGACGGACTAATAATTGAGTTCACAAGAGATTCATAAGCTAGGCGTGTCATTAGCAGTCGTTTGGGACGAAGAATTTCGTAAGCATTTAGATCAGATACAGGTAAAATTCGGACACCTTCAATGTTGCGGAAACTTTTGTAAAGATTTGTATTATGTTGTTCAATTGCGACGAGGACTGTTTCGTTTATTTTAAGAGCATTAAGGATTTGTACTACTTCTTTAGTTTTAGGTGCATCGACTGCCAGAGTATCGATTAGAATAACTTGTGCGTCGTTTAATTTTGCGACAAAAGCCATTCTTGCAGCTTTTTTTAGTGCTTTACTTGGCAATCTGAAAAACCAATTTCGCGGTCTTTTCGCAAAAATATGACCGCCTCCGCGGCGTACACCGCTGCGCCGATGCCCCGCACGTGCGTTGCCCGTACCTTTTTGTTTGTACATCTTTTTCTTATGACCGGCAACTTCCGCCCGCGATTTAGTTTTCGCAGAACCTTGCCGCAGATTAGATTGGTACATAACGACAGCATCATGTAAAAGCCGGCTGTTGATATGTTCAACCAACAGTTCAGTATATACTGTCAACTTATCTATTTCGTTACCCGATTTATCGTAAACCGTCAATTCGACGCTCGACATGGCACACCTAATTCAAATTATTTTCGTTGAAAATTACTAAAAAATTTATATCCGAAACAATTCGGATTATTAAACACTAAAAAATTTCTTACTAAAAAGTTTTAACTTGCTCTCGTTTAAAATTTCGATTATCGTTACCTGCTTCCTAAATCGGAAAGCAAGTTTTTATTCACGTATTATTATCGAAATTCAAAGTACGATGTGTATAAAACAAACATTAAATTCGATTCTTTTGAAACTTCATTTTTATAAAGTTATCAAGAATTTTCTGCTGTTGCTGCGGTTTCTGCGGTTGCTTTTTGTTTTTTTGTAATACGCCACGGATTGGACTTAGGGACAGGTTGAATATTTGTTGGTTTGACTGTTACATATCCGCCTTTGGGTCCCGGAACGGCACCGCGTATTATCAACAGATTGTTTTCTTTATCGACTAGAACTACCTTTTGATTTCGGATTGTTATTCTATCTGCGCCGTATTGACCGGGCATCCGTTTTCCTTTTTGAGTTCGGCTTGGAAATGCGCTGCATCCGCTGCTGCCTAAATGCCGATGACACTTTTTTACACCGTGTGATGCTCTTTGACCGCTAAAATTATGTCTTTTCATTACACCTGTATAACCGGAACCTTTACTTATTGCCGTTACATCAACTGCAATTATGTTATCGAAGACATCAACTTTAATTTCTTGACCTATTTCAAATCCGTTTATTGGAATTTTAAATTCACGTATAAATTTTTTCGGTTCACAATCTGCTTTAGCGGGCAAAACGATTCCGGCACTAATTCGTGATTTACGGCGTTTACTCTCAATTGATGCAACTTGACCGCGTTCACTTTTAGATGCACGATGTCTAGCTTTATTACCGTATCCAAGTTGAACTGCCTCGTAACCATCCCGCTCGCCGTTACGAATCTGCAAAACATGACAAGGTCCGAGTTGTACAACTGTAACCGGTATTGCTTCACCTGTTTCCGTGTACAATTGAGTACATCCAATTTTTTGTCCTAAAAGTCCGATTGTCATTTGACGAAAATTTATTGTTACAAAAAAATACTATTTAATTTACCAATATCACACTTTAATATTTTTGGTTTGACGTTGTTTCTTTAGAAATTTGACTAGTACAAATTTGAATTGCCAAAATTTCTAATGTGTGATTTGTAAGTTTGTTATCCACACAACTTGACTGATTTAATTTACTACGCTGTTGTTATCTACTGTTTTTATGATTTTTTTTATGAAAATTTACTACTGTTATTTTTTTGGATTTAACTGTTATTCAGATTATCCCTCTTTTAATTAGAGTTTTTAAACTGCTCTCATTTAATTTTTGGTTGAGCTGTCTGATTACCTAGTTGGAAAGCAGCTCTTTAATGAATAGCTTTCTTATCGTCGAAATTCATAGTACGATGTGTAAAGCAATTTAATTGAATACCTCGACAGAATTACGCTTGATATTTTTTATAGTTGTATTTAGTAATTGGACGTCTTTAATTTAAGCGTTATATTTGCGGGTAT
The DNA here is from genome assembly GCA_031278315.1 of Planctomycetaceae bacterium. Lineage (GTDB taxonomy): Bacteria > Planctomycetota > Planctomycetia > Pirellulales > Thermoguttaceae > WRKP01. The sequence continues at coordinate 14,606 of JAITKS010000347.1, forward strand.
TTTGAATTGTTTATACCTTTTGAATTGTTTACACTTTGAACAGTTTACACATTCTGTTTGCACTTAAAATTTCAGTAAGAGCTGCCGGCTTATTTTTGGAAAGAAGCAGTCTCTTTAATGAATAGCTTTCTTGTTGCCGAAAAAATATGAGTTTTGTAATTATCTTATTCTTATTTTGCAGTTTATTATTGTTTGACAATCTAATTTATTTTTTTCCGCTTGTTTTAATTTTAATATCGACACCGGCGGGCAAAGTAAGTTTATTTAGTGCGTCGATTGTTTTGGTTGTTGCCTGTACGATGTCGATTACTCTTTTATGAGTTCTGATTTCGTATTGTTGCCTTGCCTTTTTATCGACATGCGGACTTGAAAGAACGGTATAACGTTCAATTCGTGTAGGCAACGGAATAGGACCGCGAACTAACGAACCTGTACGTTTCGCCGTATCGACTATGTCTGCGGCACTTTGATCAAGTATAGCATTATCGAATGCTTCCATTCTAATTCTTATTGTTTCATGCCCAAGCACGCTCACTGTCTATCTCCACTAAACTTTTTAACTAGTTATACTTTAATTACTGTAACCTAAACCTATTGTAATTTTGTACAATAAAAGCCGGTTTTACGTTTTTAAACTATTCTTATCTTATTTGATTTTTTTCGGTTTAATTCGACTGCTTATCTAAAACAGACTTTTACGATCACATTGCCCTCGTCGTCAACATCGCCGAAATCATCGCCCCCATCACCCTCACCGCCGAAAATTATAGTACGAGTTGTATATTTATTTTTAACTCATACAAAAAACTACAAAAACTAACTTTTTTTCAATACGTCTTTATTTCAGCATTTCAGTATTTTAGTTTTATCGAGTTGTTTATAAATTGAAATTGTTTGTGCAGCTTTTAATTGACAGGTAACGTATTTATAAAACACGGTACAATTTAATTATTTACGTTTAAGTAAACCTGACGTCCTAATTGCCAAATAACTGAAATTGAAACTCACGGTTAAGAAATTGATCTTTGATATTTGATTCTTGATTACGTTGTGATGTTTGTTATTTTTGCGTTGTAACGAGTGATTGAATAGAATCGCAATAATGAAAGTAAGACTAAAGTAAAAAGCTAAACTATTCTAATTGGTCGTACAAGTTTTATATCGTGTATTCTTTTGGTGCAGTTGCAAAACTGTTTCTTGATTACGAATCTTGAATTAAACATTCTGCTGAAATATTCCGATGTTCTAATTCTATTAGATTTCGTTTGTGATCATTTGTGTTTTGTCTAACTGTGTAATGGGGTCGCAATTGAAAGGCGGTAAATTTACCATTACTATCAAAAGTGTCAAGGGGGCGGTTTTCACATATTATCTCAAAAGTAAATTTTTAACGGTTAAAGATTCTTTTTTTGATAATATTAAAATATGATTTTTACAAAAAACGCCTTAAAATACAGGTTGAAATCAATAGATTTTTTTTTTGTACGAACATAAAAAAATTTTTTTTACACAATGATTTTTTTATTTGATTTTGGTGATTGACTTGATCTGAAAATCAAAATTGCAATAATAGATGAACAAAATAATTTTGTGATTCGGTGTGCAGGATTCAAATTTATTATTAAAAGCGGAATCACGATTACAATTGTTTTTGATCTATAACTGTAAACAGTTATTCACTTACAAATCTTGAAATGTTTTTCGGCAATTTAAAATCGGTATTTAAATTGAAATCGATATTGAAATCGATATTAAAAATTGAGATTAAAATTTGAAATTGAAATTGTCGAAAATTTAATCAACTAGTTTAATTTTTTAAATTATTGTAACAATATGTCAAATGTGTCAATTGAATCAGGCGAGCGGATATTTGTTACCGGCGGTACAGGTTTTATTGGTTGCAAGTTAGTTGAGGAGTTATTACGACGCGGATGTTTTGTCAATTTACTTGTTCGTAATCTGCAGAGAGAGCCGGTTGATAATTTCATTGATCATCTGAATTATATTCGGGGAGATATTACAGATATGGAATCGCTTCGCCGCGGTATATCCGGCTGCAAGTATGTTTTTCATCTTGCCGGTTATGCGAAAAATTGGGCGAGGAATCCGAAAATTTATGATGAGGTTAATATTTTAGGAACGAAAAATGTTTTTAGTGTTTCGGCTGAGATGGGTGTTGAGCGTATTGTTTGGACTTCGACGATAGTAACTTTTGGTCCGACCGAGCGCGGTGTAATAGGTGATGAGAACATGAAACGTGTTAGTGATAAATTTTTCACGGAGTATGAGCGGTCGAAAGCGATAATGGAGCGGGAAGCGTTGAAGTTAGCATCGGGGAATTTACCTCTTGTTATAGTTAATCCGACGCGGGTATTTGGTCCGGGAATACTTTCTGAATCGAACACGGTAACGCAGCTTATTTCGATGATACGCAATGGCAGGATGCCTGTAGTTTTTAATTATGGGCGCAATGTTGGAAATTATGTTTATGTGGATGATGTAGTGAGAGGATTAATTTTAGCGATGGAAAGGGGGCGTATTGGTGAGCGTTATATTTTAGGCGGTGAAAATGTAATGTTATCGGAGTTTTTTGCGATGATTGACAAGGTTGATAATATCAAGCGTTTTCGTTGGGGAATATATTATTTTACGCCTTTTTTGATTGCATATTTATCGGAATGGTTAGCAAATCTTTTTGGAATTTATCCAATTTTTACGCCCGGCTGGGTAAAGACATTTTTAACAGATTGGTCATTTTCGTCTAGTAAAGCAGAGACCGAGTTAGGATATAAACCAACATCATTTGAAGAAGCGATAAGAAAAACGTGTCAATGGTTAGATAAGAACAAATAACAAGTTTCTAATAATCGTTAGTTAATTCAGCGAAATATTTGTAAACATATCAAAGAAACCCGACTGGATAATTGCATGAAGGGTAATAGAAATTTATCTGCGGCTTTTTAGAATCTCTTTTAATTTTTGTAGAATATAATCAATTTCATCAATTGTATTGTCTTCCGAAAAAGTAAATCGGATTGCTTCTTTAGCTTTAATCGAATCAAATCCCAACGCCTTGATAACATGACTCGCCTCAACCGCTCCCGCACTACACGCTGATCCCGTTGAACAATAAATTCCATCACGATTAAGCATCAAAACAACTAACTCGCCATCTATTTTGTCAAATCCGATATTCGCATTGCCCGATAAACGCCGCTCTATATCTCCGTGTACCCTTGCACCGCCGAAACTCAAAATTCCGTCTATAAATTTATTCCGAATTTTTGTAACGTTAAATTTGTTTTTTCGCGTCTCTACAGTATTTTGCATCGCAATACCTATCCCCGCAATCGCTGCTGTATTTTCCGTTCCCGCTCGATAACCTCGCTCTTGATCTCCGCCGTCCATGAACTTGTCAATTTCAACACCCTCCCGAATATAAAGAATACCTACTCCCTTCGCCGCATGTATCTTATGACCCGAAATCGATAATAAATCAACCGGTAACGTCCGTAAATCTATCTCAATTTCACTTACCGCTTGAACAGCATCAGTATGAAAAATTAAATCAGCTTTACGGCATATTTCCGCTAATTCTGCTATCGGTTGAATCGTTCCGATCTCATTGTTCGCAAACATTATCGTTACAAAACCAGTGCCGGAACAAATCGCTTGACGTAACTTTAACGGATCAATAATTCCACTCGACCCTACATCAAGAAATGTAACTTCAAATTGATTTCGAGATAAAAACTCAAGAGATTTCAACACCGCCGGATGCTCAAACGTTGTCGAAATAATATGATTTTTATTTTTCTTACGGCACATCGCCGCAATACCCTTAATTGCCCAATTGTCTGATTCCGTTCCGCCCGACGTGAAATAAATCTCTCTTGGACTCGCCCCAATTACATTGGCAACACGTAATCTCGCCTCCTCGATTATTCGTTTAGCTCGTCCTCCAAAATCATGTATCGCTGACGGATTACCAAAATCGTCATCAAGCACAGACAACATCGCACTAAGTACACTCGGCGAAATTTTAGTTGCCGCAGCATTATCAGCATAGATCATTTTAATTCGTATTTAGTTCGTATATATTTTTTGTAACGAATATTATTTCTATTTGAGAAATCTTTGAAAAAAATAAAAAGATAAACAAACAATAATTTATTTGGCATATTCTGTTACGCCAAGCGATTCGGCGTTAAATCCTGGACCAAGTTCGGTTAATTCACGTATTCGAATAATTTTAGCAGGCTTATCAATCTCCGACGCATCTAACCAAACCTCTAATCGTACCGCCGGCGACTTCTCGTCAAAACGACCTATCACATTCGCCCGAAATACCGCACCCTGCGTGCAAAAATAAGGTTCAAGCCGTTTCAATAATTCAAAATCTGTAACTATTCCATGCGTATAAATCCAAAACGGATACTTCATGTCATCTTCCGGTATTTTCGTCATATCCGATTCACGTGCTGAAATTATCTCATCAATAATATCTGATAGTTGTAATACTGTCTCACTATCCGTTGTCTCTCCGATATTCTTTTGATTTAGAAAAATCTCAAGTACCGGCCGCGATGCCTGATTGATATTTATTCGACCAATCGGAGGTGTATCTGAAACGGTTAAATTATCGTAAAGCTCGGGTAAATATTTTGCCATCTCGGTAGGGTCAGTTGAAAAAGGCGAAACAATCGATCCCGCCGAATTGCTGCCAGATGCCGAATTACTAGAATTACTACCCGCACTGCTGCTATTACTATTACTACTACTGCCTGTACCGCTGCCGCCCGAAGACGAATTAACATTGCCGCTATTGCTAGACACCGTACCCGTATTACTACTTGTTGGTTGTATAAGTTCAAGCAGAGATTTTATAGTTGCAGTACTACTTGAACCAGAACCTGAGCCAGAACCTGAACCTGAACTTGAATTTGAACTAGCAGCAGCACCGCTTGAATTTGATACGTTTTCTGTTCCTCCTGAACTTTGTTCACGAATCGCAATAATATAGTCAACCCAAGTTTGATCGCTTAATCTCGATTCAAGTTGAGTTCTTAAATCTTCAATATCTTCCTGATTGATATTTATTTTCGCCTCACCGTTTGGGCTGCGGTTTGATTCACGGCTATCAAGAGTCAACAACGAAACAAGACCTAAAGGCAACTCACCTGTTTCTATATTTAATTCGCTCAATACGGATTCATCAGGTTCGCCTTCGTCTAAAATACCGTTACGGTTCCAATCAACTCCGTAAAGTAGTTTCGGCGTTATTCCTTTGACTAACAATAACTCATCAATCGAGTCTGGAATTTTATTTTGCGTATAATACGGCGGTTCGAGTGCAGCGTAATATTCGTCTTCGGCACCGTACTCGCGAGGTTCAGAATCTTCGTCGCACCAATCTAAAATTGAATCTGCTATTTCCTCTGTCATTCCGGGCAATTGTAATAAAATATTCCGACCGAGTCCGGGATAAATTTGATCAATCTGAATTAACCAACGAAGATTCAACTTGCTCGATTCGTCTTCAAGACCATATCTGAAATCATCACCAGCTAAATAACCTTCCGCAGATATTCTTGGAACAACAATTGAAAAACGTCCTATATTCATTGGGTCGTTAGCGAATTGTGTACGGACAGATAATCCTGCGTCTGAACCGTTCATTGCAATTGAGCCGTCTGTAACGATGTGTCCGCAAAATTCATTTTCATTATCGTAAATACCGCCGTATTCGGTAATTGTTGTGTCATCGTTCATTAAGAAAAATCGAAGATATTCAACACCGCTCTCCGCAATGAGTCGAACCTGACGCTGCCGGAGCGACTGATTCACTCCGCGCTTTTCTGATAACATAAAACGCGAATACGCTAAAACTGATAACGACAAAATCGTTATCACAATCAATACAATAACTAAAATTACACCGCGATTTTTAGACATTAAAATCTCCTTTATAAATTCAGAAAATAACAATGATAAATTAAACACGATGAATTATTCTCTGACAACAATTAAAAAATTAGCCTCATAGAGATACAAGACTCTATAGAAACTGTCCGGTTTTATTTTTTGTAACGAAAAAAGAACAAACGAAAAAATTTGCCGAGACGCAATGCTTTGTGTTTCGACAATTCTTTTCTTGTCGAGTTCTTTTAATTTATAATACACTGTTTATACTTTTTGGACAATAGCATAATATTTACGGACAATAATTGAATTTCGATATTCTGTACATTGTATTTTTTTATGTTACATTATTTCTGTTTTAATAATTTAATCGATTTGTGTGATAGCCGGATATGATTTATTAACTGTTTATACTTATTTTTTCCGGCATATAAGTAAGCGTGCGGTAATTTTTTTATATTATTTTTCGATACAAAAAATGCGTATTATTGGAATAGGTACTGACATAATCGAATGTGACCGAATCAGCCGGATGCTGCAGCGTCATCTGAATAGTTTTGTACGAATGGTATTCACTGATACAGAAAATAAATATTGTTCTGAACATAAGAATTCAAACCAACATTATGCCGGCAGATGGGCAGCAAAAGAGGCGGTGATGAAAGCATTGGGAACGGGATGGATTACTGGTTTAACATGGACAGATATTGAAATCATAAATCAAATCGGCGGCAAACCAATAATAAAGTTACATAACGGCGCAACGCAAATTGCCGATAGTCTTGGTATCGATGAAATTCAAATAAGTATAACTCATTGTGAATCGCACGCTGTAGCTTTTGCAATTGCAGTAGGCGAATAATATATTTTATTCTTATTGGGAAATTCTAAAAAATAATTTTATGGTAATATATCAATGGAATATTTGTTTCAAATTTTTGGAGTTGGTTATGAATTTTAAAAAAACAAAACCTTATTACCTTATTATTGAAAAATGATTTTTTAATAAGGTAATAAGGTTTGTATGTGATGGTCTTATTGGCTAATAAGGTTGAAAATAAGGTTAGTTAAAAATGAAATTTTGAAACCTTTGATAAAATTTCACTGGTATATTACTAATATTATTTAGATAGACTTTATACTTGTAGGACGTTTTCCTAATTTAACTTTTATTTTTTTGATTTCACCATTTCGTATTAACTCAATCGTTTCTGTTTTTCCTGCACTTGATAAAACAGTTAGATGCGATAAGTGTATATGATCTTTTATTTCTATATCTCCCCATTTTATTAAGATGTCTCCTCGTTTTATGCCTGCATCTCTTGCTGGTGAGAACGGCGTGAAATCTCGTACTAGTACACCTTTGGGAATATCCCATCCCATTGATTGCGCGAAATCTTCCGTTGTTGAAGTCATAATAATTCCTAGCCATCCGTGTTCGACCATACCGTTTTCACGTATTTCAGTGTAAACATGTTTTGCTAACATACTCGGTATCGCAAAGCCGATTCCTTGATTTCCGCCGTTTTGCGAAAAAATTGTCGTGTTGATTCCAATCAATTCACCGTTTAAGTTCACCAACGGACCGCCGCTGTTACCCGGATTAATTGCCGCATCGGTTTGTAACATCTCATGTGAACGAGAACCGTTCAAATTCGGATTATATCTTTCTGTTGCGCTAATTATTCCCGAAGTTACCGTGTTACCTAATCCGAATGGATTACCTATTGCAATAACTTGTTCGCCTACATTTATCTTTTGACTGTCGCCCCACTCTATGCACAGCGAGCGGGGTAAATCTACACGCAGCACAGCAAGATCAGTATCCAAATCGTAACCTATGATTTCAACATCGTTTGTAATTTGACCATCGCTGAATTGAACCGATAACAATCTCGCCTTATTTATTACATGTTGATTTGTCAATATATAAGATTTAGAATCTTTAGAATCAACTATTACACCAGTCCCAAGACCTACTCCAACCATAAATTCACCGCGGCGGGATTGAGTATAAACACGAATCGAAACAACACACGGCGTAACTTTCTTGACTACCCAAGGAAGACGCTGTTCCGGCGTGCCTATATCAACAAGCAACTTGCGAGCAGCTTCGGCTTTCGCACGTTCTACGCCGCGATTGACAGAATAAACTATATTCTCGGCATACCGCGGCGTTATCCAAGCTGCTATTATCAAACCGATTACTAACAAAAATAAAAATTTAATTGAAAGATCATCCCGCAATCTTTTCGTATTATTTGTTGATCGTTTAGTATCGTTTGTTTTCTGATTATCGGTATTGACTCTAGTATCGGCAACGAGAAAGAATTGATTCGGATGTTGTTGGTTATTATTCGCAAAAGGTTGAGTAAAAGGTTGAGATTGTAATTGAGATTGTGATTGAGATATTGGTATTGATGTTGTTTGCAATGGTGTCGATGAAGAAAATAAAATGTCATTATTAGGATGACTAATCGTTGACGGCGTTGATGACGGCGTTGTTGACTGAGTTGGTTGTTGTGTATCGGAGTTAAGTTCGTTAGAATGTTCCGATTGTTTATCGGGTTTGGCTGACGATGTTGACGATTCGGGTGAAGATAAAACGGAATTAACTGTTGGTGTAGTAGTTTCGGGGATATTATTCAAATCGTTTGTAATTGGATTTGATGATAATTTATCCGTTAATTGATCTGCTAATGATTGGTCTGGATTTAAGCCGATATTTAGTTTTATGTCTTGTTTATCCATAAATATTTATTGTATTGTTGAGCGGTCTTTTTTTGGGGAAGACAGCGCAGTTTGTTTTATGTTGACGCATCTTACTACGGATTTCGGCGATACAAATTCGTGAAAGGCTGATTTTCCGGTAATAATCAGGCAGTGTGAGCCGGCATTCAAGTAAGAGCAGTTGAAAGTAATGGTAATCGAGTTTACGTTTGTAGGATTACCGTTTAAAAATTAAAAATTTTTTTGCGTGTTTCGTTGATATAAGTTTGACAAGTCCGCAATTATAATATCAAAATAAATTAGCACAACACGAGTTTAGTGTTTTAGTTTGTACTATAATTTTCAGCGGGTTTTAAGTGTTATTATTTTAGTTTTTTGGTTTGAGCTGTTTTGTTTATTTATTGGAGCGGGTTGATATATTGCAAAAATAAACCTTTATTCTTTTGCCGGCTCTGTACGCATGGTAATTGATAAAAAAATAATTATAGTATTTCTACAACAATATATTTTGTAATATTTTTGTGAATCATTCCGTATTTATAATTTTGTTTTTTCGGCAAGACAGCCGGCGGCGGTAAATTGAAATTTAGTGTGCGGTTAGTTGAAGGTTTTATTTAGATAATTTAAGCAAAGTAATCAAAAGTTATTGAAATTAAAGTTGTACGAGCGGTTTAATATATGTTATTAAAAATGATTAAGTCTAATATCGGCGATAAGATTTATTCGAGGTTGCCTGATTTTTTTGAAGTATTAATATTATTTTTTGTTTTTTGCGTATTGGGAGGCACGCCGATACCGGATGTGAATGAGCCGTATTATATTGGTAAGGCGATTCATTTTTGGAATCCTGATTGGGTGTTGGATGATACGTTTCTTGAATCGCGTGATTCTCATTTAACGTTTTATTTTCTTTTTGGTTGGTTTTCGTTTTTTTTATCGCCGTATTGGATGGCGGTAACAGGGCGATTTTTAACTTGGTTTCTTTTAGCGTTAGCGTGGAGGCGGTTATGTTTTACGATTTTACGAGTACGATGGGTATCGGTTCCGTGCGGTCTTGCGATGGCTTATTATGTTTCGGGATTTAACATGGCGGGTGAGTGGATTATTGGCGGTGTAGAGGGCAAGTCATTTGCGTTTCCGTTTGTTTTATTTGGGATTGCGGAGTTGGTGCGGGGGCGTTGGGACCGCGTGTGGATTTTTTTAGGAATTGCATCTGCGTTTCATGTGTTGGTTGGGGGATGGTCGGTGATTGCGGTTATTATTGTGCATATTTTGTGTAGGAAGCGTCCGAATTATCATTACATGATTATAGGAGGATTAGCCGCATTACCAGGGATGATTCCAGGACTGCTTTTAGATTACGGAACTGTTGGAGACATCGTTCAAGAATCGCATCGAATTTATGTTTTCGAGCGTTTGAGTCATCATCTTGTTCCGTATAAATTTATGTGGACTCGGATTCTGCGGTTTCTATTATTAACGATTTTGTGGATAACTTGTTGTCGATTTATGCCGCATGGCAGCGGGAGGCAAAGACGATTTGATTTTTTCGTTTGGGGAACAATTATTATTTCTTTGATCGGGTTTATTTTGGCATATACCGTGCAATCGAGTGAATCTATATCGGCGACTGTTTTACGGTTTTATTGGTTTAGGATGTCTGATGTTGCTGTACCGATGGGGGTAGCGATAGGGGCAATGTTTAGATTATTGAGATTAACTAATCTGTTGAGACATAATGCGTTTCGTTTGCCGACCGTGTGTGAATTGATAATTGCGGTAACGGTTTCGGTTATGATATTTCTAATTGCTGATTATTTATTATTCGGCGGTATGATGTTTTCTTGGACGGTTGAATCGGACATTGCGGTTGCGTGGTGTATTTCTGTTTTAATATGCCGATTGATCTTGTATTTGATTAACGAATGTAAAATTGAAAAGAGAATATTGAGTTTTATTGATTCATCTAATTTGGTAGTGAGAATCGGAAGGATAACTCAAAGAGACGGCGAGCATTCAGGTTTTTCAATTGGCAAAATTGCAAAGGGTGAGGAGTATGCAAGTATAAGTAATTTGAAAATTTGGAAAGGTGTTATTTATGTAGTGATTTTAATTTATGCGCCGTTTGTGGTTTTTATGGATTTAGCTGATTCAAGAACGCGATTTTCGTTTCCAAAATCTGAATCGAAAGTACCGATGCAGGCGTACAAGTGGCGCGAAGTGTGTAATTGGATTGCGGACGAATCGAATACATCAAGGTTATCTAAATTTTTTATTCCGTATGACAGTGTAACATTTAAGTGGTATGCGAATCGCAGTAATGTTGCGGTGTGGAAAGAAGTACCGCAAGATGCAAAATCGTTAATTCAGTGGGCGGAATCGATAGAAGAGTTATATGGAATTTCAAAAAGAATGAGTAATTCGGAAAGTCATAATGGCCGTAATGGTAAAAATTCAGAATTGATTTTAAACAAGATATCGAAAAAACCATTTGCTCAAATGTTATCTCAAAAGACTCCAGAGGAAATGAGAGTTTTACAAGAAAAATATAAATTTAATTATATTCTTGCGCCTTTGTTACCGGACATATCGAAGCGTTTCGGATATAAAATAGTTTATAAAAATTCAGAATATTGTGTCTATAAAGTTGAAAATAAATAGGACTCTTAAAAATATGCCGGATTACTTTACGGAATAATATTGACATCGATTTAATGGGGTTACTTGAATCGTCATTTAATTTATGTATGATATTTAATTATTGTGGACTGTTTGATTTTTTTGATTATGTCGAATTGAAAAAAATTACGGTCTTTTGACAAACGGATATGAAACGTTAAAAACAAAATTTAACAAGGTTTTAGGAATAAAAAAAGTATGAGTGAGTTTCCTTTCAGTGTAGAGAGTATTTTGGAGCAGTGCGGCGGTAATGCGGCGGTAGCTTTAGAGGTTTTGAAGGAACTAATGAATCAAGTACCTGCTGACGAAACCGAGATGCAAAGCGGTTTTGATAGTAATACGCTAATAACAACGAGTAAAGCTGCTCACAGATTAAAGGGAACAGCAGGTGTTTTGGGAGCAGATAAGTTACATGCTCTATGTGCAGCTCTAGAAATCGCTGCGAAAGAAGAACGTTTTGATGACGCAAAGAAAATCTTTGACGAATTAAAAACGGAATCAAAACGGTGTATTGATTATGTTCCTATTGTGCAGCAAAAATTACAATAGAGGACAATTGTATCAGTGGATTTTATTTAATTTAAAATTCAAGATTTAAGATTTAAGATTTAGTAATATATCAGTGGAATAATTGTTTTTCAAATTTTTTGTAATTTCTAAACACGAAAAAGAGCTAACTATCAAGAAGTCCCGCTAGGGACTTAACAGGTATGTGATTGATAATTTAAAATTCGTAAACAACCAAAAAAACGAAAAAAAATTATTCCACTGATATATTACAAATCTTAAATTTTGAATCTTAAATCTTGAATTATGCCCCATCATCTTTTGTATTTTTTTGTTTTTCTTTATCAAGTTCTTTTTGAATGTCGGGGGGCAATTTTATTCCGTCCATGCGGTTATTTTTGTAATTCCATGTCGATTTGATTTGATCGATGGTAGGATTAATTGCGCTATATCTTTCATATCCATTAAATTGTACTCCAGTGATTATAGCATTTGTGAAATCAGTACCTGTTAAATCAACACTTTCAAATTTACAATTAGATAAATTTTGATTAGACCTTTTCTCTAACTTGATCACGGCAAATTAAATAAGCAAAATGAGCAAGTGAAATAATAAGTCTTTTCAATTTTTTTAGGAATTACTATTTGGTTAGAGAAAAGGTCTATTATTCCTAACGATAACTTCTAAAAATTAATATTAGGAGGAATGAAGGCGTCTTGTCTGTACTTTTTTTGTACGAAAAACGCCTAAATATGCGGTCGAGATGACCGCGTTCCTTCTAACAATAAATTTTTACATTAGGTTTAGGTTTTTAGAAATTAACTGACGGTTACTGACTGATTTTTTGAATCAAATAAACGTTGAACATATTTTGCTAGGATATCTGTTTCGATATTTACTTTATCTCCGATTTGACGGATTCCTAAAGTTGTTTCTTTTAACGTGTATGGAATTAGCGCAACACTAAATAAATCGCTTTCACATTTTACAAGTGTTAAACTTACTCCATCGACAGTAACCGATCCTTTCGATGCCGTTTGAATAGATAAATCTTTCGGTATTTTGAAATAATAATCTTTCCAATCGCCTAAATCTTCAACTCGAACCAACTCGCCTTGACCGTCAATATGTCCCGAAACAAAATGACCTCCGAGCCGCTCGCCAATCATTAACGATCTCTCAAGATTAACACGGCTGCCGACAATCAATTCACCAAGATTGGTTCGCAATAGAGTTTCGGGGCCAACTTGAAATTCAAATCTATTGTCTGTCTTATTTATTACCGTCAAACAACATCCATTGACCGCAACGCTGTCAGAAATATCAACTGACATTCCAACTAACTCATCCTCAACTTCAAGCCGGCAGCCGACACCTTCTATCGTTACATTTGATACCCGCCCTAAAGCCTCAACTATTCCAGAAAACATAAATCACTCTCTCACTATCTTTCTAAACTTAAATTATTTTTCATTAGATCGAAATAAAAAAATGTAATCTTTCACTGATATACTAAATATATTTCGTTGAAATATTACTTTTCATTTTATTCCGCTTGGAATTATTCCGCTTGGAAAAGTAAAACCGATTTGCAAAGCCAATTGTCCCCATTCACATTTGAATGGAATCATTATCGGATGCGAATTTTGCGGAAAATGAAGTCTGCAATTTTCACCGTATAGAACATTCGGTAATGTTATACTTAGCGAATATTGTGCTAACTTTGCTTTCGCTCCGCCGCATACAATATTAGTAATTTCCCCAACGGCATCCATGACGTCATCGTTTACGTCGTTTAGATCGGGGTCAATTAACATTGTTGCGGCAGCTTTTACAGCTACACTAACAGACATCGAAAGAACAATCGTTCCAATGCCTTTTCCGCTAATCCCGACAATACCGCTAACCGGATGTAATGCCTGATTGTTTTCCATCAGTCCAAGACCAAGCCGTTCAATGCGACAACCAAGTTGTGTCGTAAAGGCTTCTTCAAGCCCTGCTATTACAGGGTTAATATAGTCAATATCGATAGTCATAATAATCTCCTTTCAAATATCAGAAACCGGCACAAAATTAATTTCTACTTACAATCGGGTATGTTTACTACTCGTAACTCGTAATATGAATTTCTGTTGTACAAAGCCGTATTCATATTTATTCAAAGTCAGCACCGCAATAAGTAAGCAGACAGCTGACAAAAATACACGTGAGAGCAGTTGAAATGTCCATATAATTCACATATCCCGAACTCAAATATTCAGCAGTACAACAATTTCAACTCTCATACAAAGAATTTTTTTTACACCGCCGAAAGTTAAGGCAACATTATGACTCTTTTTTTAATTTGGTCAACAGAGGACAAAACACAAATTTCAGAATAAAAAAAACACAAAAAATAAAAAAGTGGTTAGTGAGTAGTGGTGAGTGATTTGAACTTATAATCCGTGATAATTTCCGCATGCGAACTAACCACTAACCACTATCCTGTAAATCCTGTCAAAAAAAATTCAACTGATATATTACAAAAAAATTTTATGACTGAATACCGTATATTGCAAAATAAAAACATAAACTTAAAATGAGTTTAACATACGTATCGTATTATGAATTTCGGTTTTCGTTTTAGACAAATATTTCATTGATATATTACCGAAATTTAACATACAAACAGTTTAAATAATATTTATGGACATCTCTAATAATTATTTTTTTATTGTCGTTGCGAACATAAAAATTATTAGAGATATTGTTAAATTTTCCCTTTAATTGAAAATGGCATATTCAATTCGATTCGATAGCGACACATTAAGTTTTCCGGCGTCGCATTTTATTACTTTTGGCAATCCTGAAAAAATAGAAGCATTACACGGACATAATTTTCGCGTGCGTGCGGAAATCATGGGACCTCTTGGTAAACTTGGTTACGTCATTGATTTTTTGCCGGCTTACGACGCTCTTAAAAAAATTTGTGATACTTTATCACATAAAATTCTTTTACCTGCTAATCATCCGTATATAAAAATCCGTGATTCAAAAAATGGTACTATTAACGTAACCGTGCCGCCTCTGCGATGGTCGTTTCCTTCAAACGACACTTTAGTTCTGCCTTTAATAAACAGCACAACAGAATTACTCGCAGAATATATAGCAAAAAAATTTCACAAAACTCTCGAAGAATACAACGCATTCGAATATGAAACTTCAAAATATAAATTAAAAATAGAAATCGAAGAAGCTGCCGGAATGTGGGCTGTGTACGAATAAACTCATCATAATAATATTGTAATATTTCAACGAAATGACATCATCATAATAATTTTATATCTTTGATATGTATTATTTCGGGCGTTGAATTTTTTTCCCATAAAATTGAAATTACATCAATCCGATAATTTACTTTTTTTAACTTTAATAAGTAAATTAATTGTTCGGCAAGATTATATAACCGCTTTTGTTTTTGCGGCGTGACAGCTTCATACGGTTGTCCGAATATCTTTGAACTTCTAGTTTTGACTTCGACAAAAACTAACATATTCTTGTTTTTATCTTTTGCGATAATATCGATTTCGCCGTCTTTAAGAACTACATTTTGTTTTAGAATAAAATAATTATTATCTTTTAGAAACTGTACTGCTTCATTTTCGCCGGCGCGTGCCAGCTGATCTTTGGGCTTATTTGAGATGCTTTTCCGTATTTTTAGATCAGATAAAAATTTTATACGTAATAACGGGTCGTTGGAAAAATATAAGAATAAATCGTTAAAAAAATTTTTTATCCGCTGCCAAATTGATTTCGTATAACGTTTAACTTTTTTAAAATTACAAATCATGTTGTTAGATATAAAAATTGGTAATCTTGAATGTCGAAATCGACCATTAATTTTTTTTGAGATTTCATAATGTATTTTTTGTTACGATATATCAATTACGTTATCGGAGTTATTGTTGTCATTTTTATATTTTGTTTTTTTGCGGTATTTTTCAAATTGCAAAGTCAGATGTTCAATAATTATAGTGCGAACAAACGGAAACAATAATAAAATACCGCAAAAGTCGCTTAGTAGTCCCGGCACGATCAAAAGAGCAGCCGCAAACAAGATCAACATACCGTTCATCGCTGGAAATTTCGGCGTTTCGCCGTTGTCAACTTGACGATTAAATTCAATCCAGCAACTCGTTCCCTGACGTTTGGATAGAAATATTCCAACCGCACTAATACTAAAAACTAAAATTATCGTGATTACAAGACCAAACATATACGAAAAAAACCAAAATACCGCTAATTCAATAACAGGTACTAATATAAGTAACAACATTAATTTCCAGTAAAACATATTTTTATTTAAAATAACGATTTAAATATCCGTACCCAAAATTGCAGCTAAACAAAAATTGGTTTAAAGATCAAAAAGAATTAAAAAGTGAATTTCTAAAAACCTAATTTAAAAATTTATAGTTAGAAGGAACGCGGTCGTCTCGACCGCATATTTATTTATGTGTTTTTTGTAAAAAAATAGTGCCGGCGGGACGCCTGCGTTCCTTCTAATATTAGTTTTTAGAAGTTCCTAAAGTAAAAATTGATAACATTACAAAACGGATAATAAACTGATAATATACGTATCGTACTATGAAATTTCAACGATACGATACGTATAAAATTTTTCATTTATATTTTTACGTTTTGTATTTTGTCTTATTATTTTTTGTTTTTGATATGTCCTGCAACTTTTGTGTCTTCTTTTTTTATGTGATTTATCAACCAGTCCCCTACACCGAAAGACACTTTACTAATAAGTGATGTCGTTGGTCCGTCTTTTTTAATTTGCATTACGAGTTCATTTACGAATTTCTTGAAATCGTCGTGTAATGATTTGTGATTCATATAGTCGGGGTAGCTATATTGTATTTGTAATTTTTCTTCGTCGCTGAAATGTTTTGAAGTGTACGACTCCAAAAAGAGCAGCGTACTATTTAATTTTTCGCGTCCTTGTCCTGCCGAACAAGCTGCTAACAACTCATTGACCGCCTCGATCAATTGTTTGTGTTGAGTATCAATTAGCGGGTTACCTGTTTCAAGGTCTTTGCTCCAAGTGTAAGCCATAAATTAGCTCCTATTTTTAATTGTTGCAGATGCATTAGTTTATTTATCGAAAATGATATCCAAGTGTAAAGTTTATAGTGTAAAGTTTAAAGTTTATAAATTTTATCAATTGGAAAAACGTAATTACATCTTGTTGTTAAATTCAAAACATCCTTTTTTTACGATTTGTTATTATCCTTAACAACAGTCCAATACCGTTTGCTTTTATTTTGTTATTTGCTTATCCAACCGTATCTTGTGTCGTAAACCCATCCTGTATTCCAGTAGTGATAAACAGTTGATTTACCAGCATGTTTGTAACCGATTTTTTCGCATAATTTAATTGTTTGTTCATTTTCGAGTTGAGTTGTCAGAGTAACGTTTTTCATGTCGAGCGAGCTGCACCAGAAGTCGCAAGCGTCGAAAAGATGAGTACCGATACCTTGACGCCGATATTGATTATCGACAGCAAGAAGTTCGATACAACCGTCTCTTTCGATGCCGCCTTGATTATTTATTTGGCGTCGGATACATCGGATTGTAACGAGTCCGACGTGTCGATTACCTTCACGCCAAGTCCAGATACTATCTGCCAATTCACCAGAAACAGAATAATTGATCCAAGTAAGAAATAATCGCTCAAAGTGCGGACTTAATTCCGGATCACGCTTGAATCGAGATAATTGACCTGATTGAACTGCAAGTTGTTCAAGCCATTTTGAACAGAATGTTGAAGTGTAAGCACGAACATGTGTATCGAGTCCGGTAACATTATGCGGAACAGATTTGACAAGACGCAAACGGCGGTCGAAACAAACGCATTGCGCTCCGTTGATAGGAATTGAATCAGGTCCATTGCTATCAAGCGAAATACAAACCAACCGAAAACGGTTATGACTCTCGTGCAAGGATTCTTCAAGTTGTTTCGGTGAATAATCGGCTGGAAGTTCAAGTCTTCCGATTGGGAATGCAAAAAATTTCGATTCCCATAAAACAGGCAAAATTGAATACGGCATAATAACAACCCAAATAAAATTCGTAAAAAAAAATTAGAATTAACGTATCAATAAATGAAATGCGAGCTAACTTATAAAACTTATAACGTGAATTGTATATGACTCGTACTATAAATTTCAGATGTTAAACTATTCATTAGGTATATTTTCTTTCTTATAATTAAGCAAGAGGGACAACCAAAATTCATCGTACCATGTGTATATTACAAAATTCGTTTTAGATTGTATCACTATTAAGCAACAATAAAAGGGGAGGCAAAATTTAGAGAATTGCGAAAAACATCACAAAAAAATTTAGTAATATATTAGTAGAATAATTTATTGTTTCCGGTAACGCGGCTGTCTCGACTGCTGTCTTTAGGAATTTTTGTACAAAAAAGATACAGGCATGACATCAGCGTTACCGGCTAAAATTGGTTTTATAAATTTACTTCAATTACAAAATCTTTCTGTTTTAAAAAATTTCGGTTGTGAAAATTTGACTATCTGTTGATGACGGCTGCGGTTGATTTTGCATCTGATCGAGATATAGAACTCTATGTGAATTTGGCGTATTCGGCTGATTTACCGGCGAATAATTTTGCGGAGAATTTGGCAAATAATTTGGCAAATAATTTTGCGGATAATTTTGTTTGATTGGCGTACCAACTCTAGCTGTGATAGTTTCGTACACGATCTTTTCTTCGCAGTGTAGAACGGGCAGGGCAGTAATTTGTTTTTCGCCGGTTTCGTAATATCTTCTGACGATTCGTTTTGTTCGCGGATTAATTACATTGACTAAAGTTTCTGTTTTTTGTTTTATCGGAGCAAATTTTAATTTGTAATCGATTCGCGGTTTGTATGCGGTGACAGTTTTTACTGCAACGGGAATAGCACCCGGAGTTCCTGCTGCTACAACAGTTACGGCGGATGCACGTCGTGTATATTTACCGTCGATAAAAATATCAGACGCCGAATTTTGCGATGGAATAACGTAAACAATTTCGACTCCTGTAGAATTAGATGATCTCATATAATTCGGTTGATTGGGTGAGGTTGTTACGGTTCCTGTTGCGGGTTGACCGACGGAACCGACATTACCGGTAACAGGTGAAATTGTCGGAATGTTAGCTTGTGGAATAAGTGTCGAGCGGGTTGACGGCGCAGCTTGAACTGGAATTGATGGAACAGGTGCGCCGATATTCATCGGCGGTTGATTTACTTGTGCAATTGTTTGACCAGATTGAAAATAACGTGTAGTGTAAGATGTTTCTTCATTTGAGCCTCCCCATAAACAATCACCGAGATTGTCGGCGAAACAAACAATGCAGAAAAAAAATAGTAATGCAATCGGGGCGAAGTTAAAGAGTAATATTTGTCTAAAGAGAGTACGTATTCGAGTTTGTCGAATTGAATGTAAGCAGACATTTTTCAAGTCTGACAAACTTATGAATGTTGAATCTAACTTTGCCGCAGTGTATTTTAATTTTGATTTAGGCATATTTTTTCTTAGAATTATTGTTGAATTATTGTTACAAAAAAACATTAGGTAACTTCTAAAAACTAACTAATATTAGGAGGAATGCAGGCGTCTTGCCTGTACTTTTTTTGTACAAGAAACGTCTAAATATATGGTCGAGACGACCGCGTTCCTTCTAACAATAAATTTTTACATTAGGTTTTTTAGAAATTCATTAAAATTTATTCTTATCGATTAAACAAAACATAACAAAAAATATCGTACAGTTCACACAAAAAAAATGAAAGTGAAATTTTTTGGGAATTATACTTCTCGTAATATATCAGTGGAATAATTGTTTTCGTTTTTTTGGTTGTTGATGAATTTTAAATTATCAATCTCATACCTGTTAAGTCCCGCAGGGACGACACTTTATTAACCGTATGCTTTAGCTTACGGATCAAACGCTATAACCTACCTATCAAGTCCCGCAGGGACGACACTTTATTAACCGTATGCTTTAGCTTACGGTTTATCAATCACATATCTGTTAAGTCCCGCAGGGACGACACTTTATTAGCTCCTACCGTATGCTGGAGCATACAATTAATAAAGTGTCGTCCCTAGCGGGACTTCTTGATAGTTAGCTCTTGTTCGTGTATTTCGTGTTTCAAAATTACAAAAAATTTGAAAAACAATTATTCCACTGATATATACTTTTCACACTTTAAATTTTGGTATTTGTTTTAAACTAAAATTGCTTCTACGGAGCGAATTTGTGGACAATTTTTTTGACTCAAAAACAAAAATTGTGCTGACATATTACAAATTTTGGTTTCTCTACAATTATTTCAATTGAGATATTATAGGTTTTATTTTTAACTCGTGCTGAAAAAAAATAATTTTTTCCAAATTTTTTGTAATTAGATTTTGTAATAGATTATTTGTAATAGATTAATAGATATAGTCCCGCTAGGGACGACACTTTATTAACCGAATGCTTTAGTTTACGGCAGGAGTTTTTTTATTTTCTAATGTATCTATCCCCTAATATACAATGTTTTGAAGGTAAGTATAATGTGTTATGTTTTGTTAAGACAAAGGATCGATATTATTGTTTCATGGAAGATTTAAATATATTTTGGGCGATAGACTGATTTGGTTCTGTCTTTTTTTGCCTATTTACCTAACTATAAAAATTGAAAAAATGACATCACAGAATTTACTTACACTTGATGAGATTAAGCCGCTTTCAAGTTGTATTCGCGGTTTACTTGAGGAGCTTGACAAGATGTTTCTTGGGCGTTCGGAGTTACATCAAATGGTTGTTATTGGGATATTGAGTCGGGGTCATATTTTGCTTGAGGGAGTTCCGGGTGTTGGGAAGACGGCGTTGATCAAGGGGCTTGGTAATTTATTTAGTCTTACATTTGATCGTGTTCAATTTACGCCGGATTTAATGCCGAGTGATATTTCTGGTACGAATATTCTTCAGGAGACAGATAACGGCAAACGTGAAATGGTATTTCAACCGGGGCCAATTTTCACGAATATTCTTTTAGCGGATGAGATAAATCGGGCGTCGCCGAAGACGCAATCGGCGTTATTAGAGGCGATGCAAGAAGGTGCGGTTACGCTTTTGGGTCAGACGCGAAAGTTACCGCAACCGTTTTTCGTGTTAGCGTCGCAGAATCCGATAGAGCTTGAGGGAACGTATCCGTTACCGGAAGCGCAGCTGGACAGATTTATGTTTAAGTTATTTGTTGGGATGCCGTCGTCGGAAGTGTTGAAGGATATAATTTATAGCCGGCGTCATGGTGTACCGCCGGAGCCGTCGAATTTATTTGACAAAGATTCGCTGGAAGCTTTATTTAAAGCGCAGACGCAGATTTTTTTACCGTCAGCTGTTGCAGCGTATATTGCAAGACTGGTTGCAGCTACGCATCCGAACAGTGAGGAAGCACCTCAAATTGTTCGTGATTATGTAAATTTCGGCGCATCGCCGCGGGCTGCGATTGCTATTGCGGAAGCAGCGAGAAGTGCTGCGTTGATAAATGGGCGGCCGTCGGTAGGATTTGAAGATGTAAGATTTGTTACGCCTGCCGTTTTGAATCACAGATTATTAGTAGGTTACAAAGCAAGAATGGACAAAATTGATGTAACAAAAATAATAAAAGGACTACTAGATACAATAAAAGAAGTAGGAGTAGATTTACCAAAAGATATAAAAATAGGTTAGTTAGCGGTTAGAGGTTAATTCGCATGCGGAATTATCACGGATTACAATTTCGAATCACTAAGCACTATATTGCTAGCAACGATCAAAAAAAATCTGATTTGATTTATTCGTATTTTTATTTTTATGCGGGACTGATTATCTTTTTCGTTACAAAAAATAAAATTGATCTGTAGAGACACAATGCCTTGTGTCTCTACAGACATTATCACACCCCGAAGGAGTATCTCTAATATAGCCTTGCGTTGTGTACTCACCGCACACGGAATCAAATGGATAAATTAACACAAAATATAAAATTTAAAATCTAAAATTTAAATATAATTCCTGCACCTGTACTTTCTTTTTCTATTATTGGAAAAATTGTTAAACCTCGATAGATTTGTTTTCCCTCTGTTTTTGATACTGCACGGATCGATAAATATGCAATATACCATCCCAATAAAGCTTGTGACAAATAATGAGCATCATCATAAATACGGCTTGCTGCCGTAAATGTCGAACAAAGATAAAATATACATTTTAAGAATAGATTATCCGTTATTTGCGCTGCCGTTATAAACGGTATCGCTCCATTAAAAGCATGACCGCTCACACCATTGTATTTACCCTTAAGCCAAAACGATGTTCCCGAAGCCGGACGCCCGGCACCAACAAAAAGTTGACCCAATAAAATTGACGGGCAACCAACAATATAACCTCGCGTCCCCATAGTTACATAATTACCAAATGTAAATTGTCCAATCTTATACTTCGGAAAAATACTCGGAAAAAATTTATAACACGCCGTTGATAACACAAAAAATGCAACAACATTTATTTCACCAAACTTCTTCGTAAATACATTGAAATTATTAAGACTGCTATTCACCTTCTGACGTATAATTCGCCGATGAAACCAATTTTTGAAATCGCTGTCTAAAGACGTATTCGCCAATATCGCTGCTCCGCCAAAAGCAACAAATAAATTGCCCAATGAATCAGAACTATTAAAATTACGTAAGTCTGAACATAAAAGAGGAAAACTCTGCATAAAGAAATCGCCGATACAATACCGGAAATGAAAAAGTTTGGAACACCGAGAATTAAATGATTCCAATCTATTATTTGAATACACAGATTGAGGACGATAACAAAAATTATCAGAATTATATTTATTATTATCACAAAATTCACCAGACGGAAATGAAGATTGTACTCGTAATGACATCAAGTCAGACGAGGAATAATCAGGAATTGATGAATTAAATTGTAAAGGTTCAAAGTCTATTTTTCGTATTGACAATCGGTCGAAAAGTGTATTTTTTACGTAATTAGATTTAGCCGATTTTAGATTTGAATTGATGTCAATATTATTTATATCAAATTTATTAACAATATCGTTGTA
>JAITKS010000397.1 GCA_031278315.1 Planctomycetaceae bacterium
AGCTGAAGGAATATCTAAAGGTAAAGCTGAAGACATAATACGTATTTTGACTAGACGGATTGAAAAACCTTCAGCAAAATTACAAAAGCGAATCAGAGAAGTCAAAGATATAAACGAACTTGATGAGCTTATCGATTTTGCAATAACTTGTGTATCACTTGGTGAATTTGCAACTGCGTTTAATTGAATGTCAGAACAAATTCGTATGTAATTAATTGTTGATAGTTAGATAGTATAAAAGAACGAATATTTAGTATATTTATTCGTTACTTACAACTATCTAGTATCAACAATTAATATCTAGTATTAACAACAACAACAATTAAATATACTTTTTCATACTTTTCTGTATTTTCCAAAATAATTAATGAAGAATATCCTTATTCCCAAGAAGTTTTTTTAATTTATTTGAATTAAAGGCATTTCTGTATAATCATCAAAGATACACAATTATCTAAAAAATGTGAGAAACAAAGGAAAGTGAGTTTAATTTTTGTGGAAAGTGCAGATTTAAAATCAATTTAGAAAACAAATTTAGGTTCTAAAAGTTATCAAGAATGCAAGGCGAACATAATCAACTAAATCAATCGATTGACACTGTGAATTTATTTGCAGATTCTGAAATAGCGATTCTGTCACAGGTTTCACACGAGTTGAAAACTCCTCTGACGGCAATTTTGGGTTATGCCGAATTAATTGTACATCAGGCGGAGAGTGTACAAGAATGTCGGGATGCAGCGTCGGTTATTCTTGACAACTCAGATTATTTATTACAAATTCTTGATGATTTACTTGAAGTTGACAAGCCGGATAATTTATATGGTAGTAATAGTATCGATGGTATTAATCGTAGGAAGTTGGCGGCGATTAAGAATCAGGAATTTGATCTTTCGATTTTGATTGATGGTGTTTATAAAATGTTTTTTAATGCTGCGTCTAGGAAGGGATTATTTTTTACGATTTCTTATAATACGCCGATTCCGCGATTTATTGTTACAGATAAAATTCGGGTCAAGGAGATATTGCTCAATCTTGTAAGCAATGCGATTAAGTTTACGGCATCGGGGGGAGTTCGGATAACTTTGACGTTGCAAGATGAGAATGTATCGGATGGATTTTTCGTAACAGGAATTATCAGAATAGATGTTTGTGACAGCGGGATTGGAATTTCACCGGAAATTTTACCGCGATTATTTATGCCGTATCAGCAGGCGGATAGTACAATTCAATTGCGGGTTGGCGGAACGGGATTAGGTTTAGCGATTTCAAAAAAAATCGCAAGGCGGCTAGGAGGAGAAATTAACGTTACGAATAATCCAGACGGCGGTTCAACGTTTTCTTTTGTCCTGCCGATAAAGATGAAAAACAAATTAAACAACGAGATCGAGTTTGTTTCCGACCCTTTTACCGCAACGCAATATAGTAATATTGGAAAAGAAAAAATTGATAACAACGGCAATAATAACAGCGGCAATAATAATGTCTCTAATGATAATAATAGAACTTGCAGAGATAGAGATGCAGAGGAATATTCGCTTGTCGGTTGTCGTGTTTTATTAGTTGAGGATAGTGAGGAAGCGAAGCGTCTTTTTGGGTTGATTTTAACAAAATCGGGTGCTGTTGTTACGTATGCGGAAGATAGTAATTCGGCTTTGAGTTGTGTATCGAGAGGGAATTATGATGTCATTTTAATGGATGTAGGTTTACCGAGTGAAGATGGTTACATGGTAACGCAAAGATTGAGAAACAATGGATACAGAGGACAAATTATTGCTGTTACAGCTGATGACTCGTTTGAAAGCAGGGAGAAATCACAAATTGCAGGTTGTAATGGATTCGCAGCAAAACCGATTTTTCGTAATGAATTAATCAGGATTGTTAAATTACATTACAACCGCAGCAGGTAAAAATATCTTTTAATATTTTTAATATTTTTAGTATTTAATGAACGTGAACTGTTGTTTTTTTATTTACGTTTGATTTTCTTATCATATCGTGTATTTCTTTGCGATGAACTGGAATATCTTTTGGCGCATCGATGCCTAAACGAACTTTATCACCGCGTACATCTACAACTACGACTGTTATATTATCGTTGATTACAACGCTTTCATTTTTTTTTCTGGATAGAACTAACATGGTTATTCCTTCCACTTCGGCTTTGATTATATTACGGGACTGCTTTTTGAATATTAATTAAAAAAGCTGTAATTGTATCAATTGTACTTTAGAATTTTATTGTTCTAAAAAATTATCAGTTTTGTTATTTTGTAACATAAAGTTGACACGGATCAATTAAATTTAAAGTATAAGCCGTTTAATTATCGTTCGTCATGCAAACCGTAGGATGTACCAATACGATCCTTGATCATCGGTTTTGCTGTCTATATCATGCTCTCTGATTACATTCTCGTCAAATATTTGTAACGATAAATTGAAAATTTTTCTCTATCCGAGACAGATTGTATGAATTATGACGATTGTTCAATGCTTTTAAACTATTAACATGTAAATTTTCGATTTTTAATTTCAATTCAAATGACGATACATATAGTATTCAATTAATCTATTGTAAAAAACGAAACGAAACAAAAAAATGAAAAAAACAAAAAAATGTATGTAGAGACAAAATACCTTGTGTCTTTGGACAGATATAAAGCAATTACGAAAAAACAAAAAAATCATAAAAATCATTTTAATTAAACTAATCGTATCTAATCAAATTAATCAAATAAATAAAATTTTTAATTCCCTATTGTGTTTTTTTGCAAATCATTTTATAATTCCGCCCCGCGTCGCTGATAGATTTAAGTTTTTAGAATTTTTAAATAAATATTAGTTACGTGAAATCGTGAAGTAACTCTAATTTTGATTTGTATAAATTAGGATTAATTGCGATTAAGTTTAGTAGTGTAT
>JAITKS010000434.1 GCA_031278315.1 Planctomycetaceae bacterium
AGGGTGTTGAGCCTAGAAATCCTAAGGGCGTTTCGTCACATTTTAAAAAAGTGACGAAAGTGCGAAAAGGGAGTTAACCTAGAAATCCTCATGAAAATTTTGACACAACTAAAATAAGACCAACCCATATAAATTAATTTTTATAATAATATTTATTTTCTTACAAATATTCCGACCGCCATGACCATAAATAATTATGTAAGCAAAAAACAAACCTATACAATTTTATTCAGAATTATACGCCGGTTAATTTTGTTTAGAAAATATTATTATCACATTAACCCCAATTCAAACTATTATGAAAAAAAATAATCCATATTGCAGAATATGCAACGAAAAATGTAAGTCAGGACGACTATGTTTCAATGATAAGATATATCACAACAAACAAACTGCAAAGCAAAAAATTAGAAAAAATGCCGGTGCCGGTTCTGGAACTGGAACTGAATCTAATAAAATTATTTCTGTAATAAATATCAATTTTGATTTCCATTTGAATATATTGAATTTATGTAACGAAAATTCAAATTATTTTTTGTTACAATAATTGTTCAATTATAATTTTCATTACAATAATTCAAAAACGAATTTTCATAAACGTACTAAACGTAAAGTATATTTTATTCGATTAACCTACATAATAATTATCGTAACAATTATTGTAAAGATTATCGAAAGAATTATCATAACAAAAAATCAAAGGAGAAAAATTTATGTTCGACAAACTTAAAAAATTTGTTTCAACTCTTGGATACGCATGGCAATACGGCGATGTTATTCGTAACACCGCAACAGCATGGTCAAAGTTTCCGGGATGGGACGATCCGGAATTATTGCGAATATGGATCCGACCCCTAATTCAAGATGCAGCCGTCCTAACAACTCTCACCAAAACACCAATCGACGATATTATCACAACCGCTGCAATCAAAATTGTTGATCACAATTCGTCTTGGTCAGCAGTTTACGCCCTCGCACAACTCGTCAGAGACGGATTCGCTAACGAAGGAACTCTAATCCCAAACGACAGACAAAATAATATTTCCATCGAACAAATCGCAACTACCGCTTGCCCCGAATGTCCAGCTGTAGGATTAACCGCTCTCGGAATTTTATTGTTTCTGCTGCAACATAGAAAATAAAAAAAAACAGGAGATAACGATGATTCATAAAAACAATCATTCTTATCTCCTGTTCGTTACTCGTTGTCCTATAACCTTTTCAAATTAAATATGATTATCAAAAAAATTAAATTTATATTTATCGTAACGTTTATTTTTCTTATCTCAATTCTTTGCAGTACCGGTTTGCAAAATATCGTTACGAAAAATCTCATTCAGCCAAATAGATTTTATACTTCCACAGAAAAATCATCTTTGCAAAATAACAACAGCAACAATCTTAATCCGCATAATACAACTACAATCGACAATTTTATATCCGGTCAACTTACTGCTAATCTAGGTGAACTGTGCGTGTTTAAGTTAAACGATTCGTCTATCCGCGCCGATTGGCAAGTTGTCCCTCCGGCGTCTTGTTATGTTGATTCATCCGGTTCGTCTTTAATTTTTGCAACGAATATTCCTGCTTCTTACACGATTATCGCCGCAATCATAATTGAAGGTAAACCGAAAATTCTGACACACATTTGCAATTACGGAATTACCCCTGAACCAAATCCTAAACCAAATCCAACCCCAACGCCTAATCCTCCATCATCTTTGACCGCATGGGTTTATCAAAACATTCCCAACACAGAAATTAAAGAAGTTGAAAATCTTGCTTCGTGTTATAAATCAACAATCGACGCAATCGATCAAGGCGCAGTTAAAACAATTCCCGCTGCATTAAATCTACTTCGTACCTCAACGCAAACTCAAATTGATCTAATAATTTGGCGGCCGTTTCTCGATCAATTGTCAGAAAAAATTTCACCTCAACTGAATAATTGTAACGATATTCAAAAACTAAAAAATATTTTATCCGAAATATATTCGGGTTTACAAATTCACTTTAATCAATCAAAAATTATGACCCTAATTAACGTAACGAAAAATAACCGCCATCAAGTTGAACCGATTATCAAAGACGGTTGTATAATCAACGGTTGCATTCCGCAAGATGATTATTCAGAAGAAGTCTTTTCGGCACTTGACGCAAAGTCAACTGAATTTAGTACGTTATGGGAAGTAGGCGAAATGCCGATTCTCAAATACGACGAAAAATTTCGTGAATGGAGACAACATCAAATCGACGAGCGTAAAAAAATTATGTCTGAACGTATTACGTGTCTGCTGACTTGGCAGATATTAAAACATCTGCCTGCCGATTTGAAAAAATCTGATCGATTATATTTCTCACAAGGCAATCTCGGCTCGTGTATGGGACATGCGGATTCATTCGCACATCATTCTGCAGCATTGCAAATGATCGCCCGCGGTGCGCCGTTAATTTATGTAACGTTTAATCCGATCGTAACGTGGTCAATAACTAAAGGCGGTTCAATTCGCGGCGGACAATCTGTTGCCGAAATGGCACAAGGCGCAAACTCTATCGGACATTTTCCTGAATATCTTGTTGGCGCAAACAATCAAACGATGCCGGATTATAAAGCGTATCTTGAAGTTGCGAAAAATTTTCAAAGTGCAGTTATGTTCTTAAAATTTCAAGGCACCGAACTCGCCGATGAGATAATTCAATGTTGTGCTGCCGGTCTATCGGTTGTACTTGGAAACGGTACGGCAGTGAGCGGAAGTAATATCGATAAAAACGGAATCAAAGTTGCATCATTGAAAGGTTCTTGGTCGCATGCAACACATTTTACTATGTATAGAGTTGTCAACGGAACAGAATATATTGGATGGGTCAACTCTCATGGTTTTCGTTACAATAATTCAGATGAAGGCGAACCGGCAGATATGTGTTGGATGAACAGAAATTTAGTTGAAAAATTTGTTGCGTCAGCGCCGGCTTATGGTTCGCCTTATGTTGTTTTTCCTGAATCGGTTACAAAAACCGATTCGTCGTTATATGTTAAACATTCAATTCCTTTTCCAACAAATTGGAGATGTTAATGAAAATATCAGATTACTTTTTTGCAGCAATTCCGGGTCTTTTAATTACGATTCCATTCGCTCAGATATTGCCCGATATGACAATTTTACAAAGCGTAGAAAAACTCGGAATTGTTGGAATAATGGCGGCAGGAATTTTGTTTTTTATTTCTGAACGTCGTATTTATCTATCAAAAAGTATTGGACGGCTTGAGAATCTCGACCAACGAATTAAAGTTCTTGAAACAAAAGTTGAAATGGATAACGATAAAATTATTCGCTTACTTACCGCACAACTTGAAACATTAAAAGAAATCAAAAATGGTCAAATAGAAAATTTCAATCGGATGTGGAGTCTAGTTCCCCAAACAATCACAGACCAAAAAATTGATAATTCCAAAAATGAAAACAGCAATAATACCGAATTTTAAAGAACAATGAGTATATTTAGTTTTTTCGTGTTTTTCGTATTTCAAAAAAATCTATCATCGGAATTTCCGAAGATGCAAAATTGACAAAATAACTTTTCGTAAAAAAAATCTATCATCGGAAATTCCGAAGATACAAGATTAGATATTTTTTTTATTTACCACAGAGAACACAGAGGACACAGAGATTTTTTTTTGAGATTACGAAATACACGAAATAACAAAATATATGAAAAATTTTTATTTCATATTTTTTTTCGTCTATTTCGTTTTTTCAAAAAAATTTGAAAAACAAAAATTCTACTGAAATATTACAAAATATTCTCCTCTCTGTGTTCTCTGTGTACTCTGTGGTTAATTTAAAAAAT
>JAITKS010000437.1 GCA_031278315.1 Planctomycetaceae bacterium
AAAAAAATAAAACGTCTGGTTATTGAAAACGGTTTATATGCTATCACTCCAAGCGGCAAAACATTTAAGGTCGATGTCCCCGATGGTTTCCAACCAAAACATTTTGTCAGCGGCGAAGAGTAATATAAATTTACAAAAATATTCATTAATGATAACTTCTAAAAACATGATTATTCAGTAAAATATCTTATTGGATATTTTTATGACATACTATTTACTCTTTGTACTTTAAAATTAAAATTATATTTGCTATGAAAGAGAGCTAGAATTGAGTGTTAGGATGAAGTGTTAGGATTATAAACGATTCGTAATTTAATTATTATGAAGTTAGTTTAAATATTAGGAAATTCCAATTGAAAAACAAAGGACAGCGTGTTTTTTGTTTGGAATAAATTTAAGAAGTAATTTATGAGAAGTTAATAATTAAGAGGCATATTGCTGTCTGTGTCTCTAATTGACAAAAATCAAATTAGAATAAAAATATGAAATCACGTAGTACAACTATTTTGACAGTTCGCCGCGGTAATAAGGTAGCTGTCGGCGGCGATGGTCAGGTAACGCTTGGGAGTTCCATAATGAAATCAGATGCTAACAAGATTCGCAAGCTGCTCGATGGACGCGTTATTACAGGATTTGCCGGTTCAACGGCAGATGCGTTTGCGTTACTAGAACGTTTCGAGGCGAAATTAAAAGATTTTCCTGCAAATGTCCAAAGAGCAGCAACGGAACTAGCAAAAGAATGGCGGACAGATAGAGCTTTAAGACGATTAGAAGCAATGATGATTGTAGTCGACCCAGGATCAACTTTGTTATTATCGGGCAATGGTGATGTTATCGTTCCTTCGGATGGTGTTCTAGCTATTGGAAGCGGCGGAAATTATGCAATGTCGGCAGCGAAGGCGTTAGTAAATCACACCGAATTATCGGCAGCAGAAATCGTGCGTGAATCGTTAAAAATCGCTTCGGATATCGATATCTACACAAACACAAATATTGTTATTGAGGAACTCGATATAAAAAATCCGTAATTTTTTCAGATGATTTTTTTCATTAAAGATTTTCGTGTCCTGATGAAAATTTTTTAAGTAATTTTCTAAAGACTAATTTTAGGAGGAATGCTGGTGTCATGCTAGCAATATTTTTTGTACAAAAAGTGCCGAAGGTGCGGTTGAGACATCAGTGTTCTTTTTAACAATAAGTTTTTAGAAGTTACATTTAGAGTTTTAGAGTTTTTATTTTTTTGTGAATAGTTGAATATTTGAATAGTTATTTGCCGTTTTAGTTAATGTAATATTTAGAATAATAGAAATTTGAACGTTTAAGATTTGGATTTCTGATTTTTTGTAACATTTATTTTTTTTGGATTATATCGAGGTAAATTATGCCGGGTGCAGCAGTAATTGGTCTTCAGTGGGGAGATGAGGCGAAGGGTAAAATCGTTGATATTCTTACAGACCGAAATGATATCGTCGTGCGGTATCAAGGCGGAGCTAATGCGGGTCATACCGTAGTCTTTGGCGGTGAGAATTATAAGTTGTCATTGATTCCTAGTGGAATTTTTCGTTCTAATGTGCAATCTGTTATTGCGGGCGGTGTGGTGATTGATCCCAAGTCGCTTTTAGACGAAATCGATTCTCTTACCGCACGCGGTGTGAATATTGAAAAAAATCTAATAATAAGTGACAGAGCGCATTTGATTTTTCCTTGGCATAAAATCGAGGATAAAATCATGGATACGGCTAATGGTCATGAGGCGATCGGGACGACAATGCGGGGAATTGGTCCCTGTTATCAAGACAAGGTTAGTCGTTCTCTTGCAATTAGAGTAGGGGACATGTTTAAGTCAGAATTTCATAGTCGAATTGAGTATATTACGGGAATTAAGAATCGGCGTTTTGAAGTTTTATCGAGGTACTTAAACAGAGGTATAAATCTTTCTGATTTGGATATCGAGCTTGATGCAAAACGTATTGTTGACGAATATTCAAAATTGGCAGAACGAATGCGGCCATATATCTGTGATACGACTAATTATCTTCTTGACGCTGTTGACGCTGACAAACGTATTTTGTTTGAAGGTGCGCAAGGATCGCTTTTGGACATCGATCATGGTACTTTTCCGTTTGTAACGAGTAGCAACAGCAGCGGAGGCGGAATTAGTTCGGGGAGCGGGGTACCGCCAAAGTTCATAAGTAAGATTTTGGGTGTAGTAAAAGCGTACTCAACAAGAGTGGGCGGAGGTCCGTTTCCAACTGAGCAAGACAATGAAGCAGGCGAATTGTTACGTAACAAAGGTAACGAGTATGGAACCGTAACGAAGCGGCCGCGAAGATGCGGATGGTTCGACGCGGCAGCTGTAAGGTATGCCGCAAGATTAGGAGGTGTTGATTCGATTAGTTTGATGCTGTTAGATGTATTGAGCGGATTTGATATCTTACAAATTTGTACAGCGTATAATATTAATGGTCGAATTTTTAATCATTTTCCGAGTCATACAGAAGACTTACGGCTGGCTATTCCGATTTATGAAACTTTACCAGGATGGGATGAGGATATTTCAGAAATAAAAAATTATGATCAATTACCGTCGAACGCAAAATATTATATTAAACGCATAAGTGAGTTAGTGGGCAAAAAAGTTGAAATCGTATCTGTAGGGGCTGATCGTGAAAAAACAATTTTCTTAACATAAGGAGAAAAATTATGATGAAAAAAGTTAGTAAAAATTTAGCGTTTACGCTTATCGAATTGTTGGTAGTAATTTCGATAATTGGTTTGCTTGCTGGACTTTTGCTGCCTGCAATTCAAGCCGCAAGGGAGTCTGGACGACGAACCGCTTGCGTGAATAGACAACGTAATATTGCAACGGCTTTGTTACAATTTGAAGCTTCAACTGGTTCTTTTGCCGGATGGCGCAATAAGGTAACGATAAACAATGCTGATGCAACTATTTCGTGGGTAACAAAAATTTTAACGCTAATTGAAGAACCTGATTTGTATAAATCAATAATGGAAAGCAGCGGTACAACGTTATCAACAATTCCTAAAATTCCTATCTTGCGTTGTCCAAGTGCGAATTTTCAAACAGACTTATCAACAAGTATTAGTTACGTCGTAAATGGAGGTGCAGCAGATGATTTCTGGAATGAGTCAGGAGAACCGGTTACTTATGATAATAATGTGTATAACGGAGTTTTTCTTGATAGAGATCAATATCCTCATATTATGACAAGTATTGATGATCTAAATAAATTTGATGGAACGAGTAGGACTTTGTTATTGTCTGAAAATCTGAATGCCGGTTTTTGGATTGCACGTGATAATATTAGTACGTCAAATTGTAATCGTGACGGTAATGCCGGCAGTGCTGATACGGCAGAAGGTGTTGTCGCTTTTTGCTGGGGTAAGAAGTATCCAAGCGGAAATTATAATACAGGCGATACTGCTGTTTACAGTAATTTTGCTAGAACTTGTGATCTCAATTCAACAGGCGGTGATTTAACAAATTTACGTTTACCGCGTTGGATAAATATGTGTACAAATACTAGTTTTTCAGGCGGTGATTGGTATCAAAGTGCCAGACCGTCAGCGAATCATCCGCAAGTAATTGTTACAACTTTTTGTGACGGACATGTTCAAACAATCAGTGAATCAATTGATGAAGTAATATTTGTACAATTAATGACAGGATGTGATAGTAGATCGGAAGCCGCCGCATTTATTGGTAATGCACTTCAACCGAATTTATCTGATCTCTGATCTTTGATCGCAGATCGCTAATCGTTTGATTGCTGTATAAATTTGTATCCTCGATGATAATGACAAATAGAAAACCGTCAAATATACTTTTTCGCACTTGAATTTTCGGCTTGAACTACAATTCATCATGACAATAATTATAAATAATATTCAAATATTTATTGTAACGAAAATCGAAATTTCAAGTGTGAAAAGTATATTTTGTTTATCTTGTATCTTCGGAAATTCCGATGATAGATTTTTTTGACACGAAAAGTTATTTTGTCTATCTTGTATCTTCGGAAATTCCGATGATAGATTTTTTTGACACGAAAAGTTATTTTGTCTATCTTGTATCTTCGGAAATTCCGATGATAGATTTTTTTTGACAGAAAAGTTATTTTGTCTATCTTGTATCTTCGGAAATTCCGATGATAGATTTTTTTGACACAAAAGTTATTTTGTCTATCTTGTATCTTCGGAAATTCCGATGATAGATTTTTTTGACACAAAAGTTATTTTGTCTATTTTGTATCTTCGGAAATTCCGATGATAGATTTTTTTAATCAGACAGAATTTTTAATTTGTCTAGATTTGTAATTTGCCTAGATTTGTAATTATGACTTTTATATCGCTGAAATTCATAATACTATACGTAAATTACTACCTCTCCAAATTTATACGATAGGAATTTTCTGAATTCTTTTTCTCAAGAATACTATCCTAAATTACCGAAATACCTCCTAGCACTCCCCCGATAATCGATACAATCATTACAAAACTAACTCCACAAGAGAAAAATTTAAACGATCTCACTCGAATTGTCAGCTCAACACCACCCGTTTGCTTATCGGAAAGAAAACTTTTTAATAAATTACATCGAAACCGGCAAAATCATTGTACAATACATTTATCCCCCAAAATTCATATCAAAACAAAACACCTATAGAAATCTACTTTAACCTAATTTCAATCCCCTTACCAAATAACAGCAACAAACTAAAATGAAATTCATACAATTAAAAATAATTATCGTTATTATTTGCTCACTTAATTTCATTGCCATTTTAAACAGATTACCAAATATCTGTAACGTTATCGCTGATACTACATCAACTCCAGCTGTCACAAATACAAATACAGACTCGGATACTAATACTGATTCTGTTACTGCGCCAAGTTCAACATCAGATTCAACCTCCAACTCCAACTCCAATTCTGATTCCGCTGCCATATCTTCGGCTGAATCTGTCCATGTTGCTGATGCTAATTCTTCCAAAGACTCATCCAAAGATTCTTCCGCTAATACTACAAATAAATTAATAACTAAATCCGCTAAATCTATCGACAACGAAACAAATAAAAAAATTGATAAATCCGCAAATACAAACACTAAAAATATCGACACAAAAAATAAAATAGCCGCAGCCGAATCAATAAATAACGGTTGGACTACTATCATTCCAAATAAAACAGAACCAATAGAAGAAAAATCTAAATCCAATTCAAATGTTAATATCTTTGATAGAAAAAATATCGAAGAACCATCAAGTAATAATAGTAACTCATTTAATTTCAGCATTTGGGATGCACAACCTGAATCAGTTAAAAAGAATTCACAACCTAAAACCGGCATTCAAACTCAACCGCAACTACAAAATCAAAATCAAACTCAAACTCAAAATCAAACTAAATCTCTCAATTTCACAAACAATAATTTGAATCAATCACAAACAGATACTAACAACTCTAGCTCAAACTCTGCCAACAATGATAATAACAAAACTAATCCCGAAATTAAAACAGAATCGGTCATTGAATCACCTAATTTATTCAATCCGATTTTTAATACTTCGCCGTTAGGTCAAAATAAGACGTCTCAAATTACTCCCAAAGATTTGGGTGATGATTTGATCCTACAAGAACCGCAACCTATTCCAACAATAGAACCACTGGAAAATCAAACAAATCAAAATAATTCAAACCCGCAACAAGATAATGAAGAAATCAAAGAACCAAGAAAATCTTTGCCGTCCGCTATTATCGAAAATAGTAATGATACAAACACAAATTACGAACCAATCAAAGGCGAAGTTAAAAATACATTCAAAACAGAAGTAATCGATGAAAATGAAAATGATAATAACAATGATAATTCGACAGCAAATAACGCTAAAAAAACGCAACCGCTTACAAATATTTCTACTCAAACTGCTGAAGAAATTGCAAAACGTCTCAATGAACTCGAAAGAGAAAAAGAATCACTCGAACAATTGCTAAAAGATAAAATCGATATAGAAAACAACAATAATACTGTCACAACCGATGTAAAAGATACCCCTGGATTTTCAAACTCTGCCGATAAAAAAAGACTTACAACTGAATCAATAAATCCTGAAACAACTAAAACAGATTTAGATTTAATCGAAAAATCAGAAAAAATAAAAACAGAAATTGATAAATTAGAAAAAGAAAATCTCAACGAAAATTCAACTTCAGAAAATACTACAAAAACCGAAGACGAAAATTCAACTTCAGAAAATACTACAAAAACTGAAGACGAAAATTCAACTTCAGAAAACGATACAAAAACTGAAGACGAAACCAAAACCGAAACTGAAACCACTGAAACCACTGAAACTGAAGCCGAAATCAAACCAGAAGAACCAATGCCTGATTTCGACGAATTAAATTCAGACGAACCGATTAAAAAACTAATCGACCCTACACGTGTCGGCGATTCAGACGGTGTTGCAAAAATAAAATTGATGTACGACGAAATTATGAACGGTCTTAAAAGCAGGAATATTACCGGCAAATATGAACGTTGGAAAGATTACGCCCGAACAACATTACGTAATTCAGCCGGTATCAATACCGGCAGCGAACTCGATGGACGTACACGCTTGAATTGGTACAAAAAATTATATAACGAACCTATTTATTCAATATTCGAAGCAGAGGAGTTCACTCGTAAACTACACGACGGTTTACGCGGTAATCATCGATTAGTTGCCGAATCGATGTCAATTATTCGTGAAAAGCTCGACGTTCCGGCACGAAACGATAACGGCATAATTTTTCCTCAATGCAAAACACCAATTGATGCGGTTAGCGAAGTTAAGCGAATTTTGATTTCTGCACAAATGCATCATGCTCGTGCTTTATCGACATTAACTTCTGCCGAGCAGACAGAGCTTGTTGGTAATATTGTTCAAACATTTGTTGGTCCAGGTTGTGTCAACGGGCATACGATTCCGAGTCGAACTTACGGCAGACGATTACTCGATATGATGGAAAAGATTGACAAATCTGCGATGCACGATGCGGCGGAATCATTTATTCCGTTAATAAACAAGAGCTTACTCGATCTAATTGATCAATTGCCGGATGATGCGTTTAATTCAACACTTATTGGCGGTCAAACTTTTCAGCGTCTTGTAACGCCAGCCGGCGACATTGTAATCGGCGGACGCGGTAACAATAATTATGATCTTGATAGTCCAGATTTTCGCGACGTAATTTGTATCATTGAACTCGGCGGCAATGATAATTATCGTGACGGCACTTGCGGATTACATCGTCCGGTTATGTTAATTATCGACCTTCATGGCAACGATACTTATACTGCAACACGTCCGGGAGTTCAGGGCGGTTCGATTATGGGAGTTTCCGTACTAATCGACGTCGAGGGTGATGATCGGTATAACGCTGTTGACATTGCGCAAGGTTCTTCAATCGGCGGAATTGGGCTGTTGTTTGATTTCGCCGGTGATGATAGTTACAAGGGATTGAGGCGAGTTCAAGCTCATGCGTTATCGGGAGTTGGTATGATTATTGATCGCGAGGGTAATGATGATTACCGTGCTGCGATGTGGGCGCAAGCATTTGGTGCACCGGCTGGATTTGGTGTAATTGAAGACACGGCTGGTAATGATCATTATTATTGCGGAGGACTGTATGTTGATTCATATCCCGAACATCCGGGTTATGACGGATGGGGGCAAGGGATTGGTGCAGGAATTCGGCAAGTTGCAAACGGAGGAATCGGCGTTTTACTTGAGGGCGAAGGTGACGATGTGTACGAAGTTGACTATTTCGGACACGGCGGAGGTTACTGGTTAGGTGCCGGGTTTGCAAGAGATTTCGGAGGTAACGATATAAGACACGGCACTACGCTAACTGCATACAACGGTTCGTCAAGACGTGAAAATAAATGGACAAGATTTGCAAACGGTTTTGGTTGTCATTATTCTGTAGGTTATTGTTTCGACGACGAAGGGGACGATGTTTACGGAGGAACGATTATGGGAACGGGCATGGCGTGGGATTTATCAATAGGATATCTCTGTGATTTTAACGGCAGTAATAAATTCACGGCAACGGGCGGTATGACGCAGGGTGTCGGTGCGGAAGGCAGTATCGGGATATTGTTCACTTATGGCGGAAATGATTCTTTCAGCGGACGTAATCAGGCTTATGCAAACGGGAATATTAATTATCACTCGGTTGCGAATTGCGGCAGTAATTTCAGTTTCGTTATAAATTACGGAGGGACTGATACATACGGCAGCGGCGCAAAAAATAATGTGTATGTGCAGCGCGGCTCGTTAGGAGGATTTTTAATCGATAGACCGACAACGAGTGAAGCTGTAACCGAGTTAGAAAAATTACAAAAAACAATTGAGTTGCGAAACAGAGAAATTGCAGATTACGACGCTAAAGTCGAAACTTTGAAAAAAGAAGCTGCCGCAAAAGGACGGCGTTATTATCCAAGAACAAGAAGACCGCAACCAATTCCAGCCGAACAGCAAAGAATACTAACAGGCGTACCGGAATTTGGAAAACCGACTCAAACAAGTCAGACAAATCAGACAGATCAGACAGATCAGACAGATCAGACAAGTCAAACAAATCAAACAAGTCAAACAAATCAGACGAAGGTTACAGTTGTTGAGAGAAAAGTCAACAAATAAAAACTGTATGTTCAAATAGATTTTTTTGATTTGTTAGATTATGAAATAAAATTTCACCGTGATATGACAGAAAATTGATATTTGCTAAAACTTAAAATAATAGTTATACGCATCGCACTATGAAAATTGGCGTTATAAAGATGTATTAAATCGTATTATGAATTTCGCGGATGTAAAAGTTATTCATTAAAAGCTTGTTTAATTATTGGATAACAGGCGGATCATCAAATCGAAAATTCAAGTACGAGTAGTTTAGAATTTAGAAGTTTGCTTTTCAGTTGATAAATGGATAAGCAGACGATTAACTCAAAATTCTAGTGAGAGCGGTTTAAATTTTTCAATAAACAAATGAAACGAATATTTTGTCTTTTAATTATTTTGATTGGCGTTGCGATTTACGTTAACGGTTCAAATGGTTTTACCAATGCGGGTAAAACGAACTTATCTCAATCCGGTGCTAATAAACTTTCGTACACACTTGACGGCACGCTTGAGCCGGATGAAATTCCTGATTTCGTAGCGGGAGTTCCGTCGCAACAATTATCAGATTCGGTAACGCTTCGAGTTGATGCTCCGGTTAAATTAAAATCGAATAACAATAATAACAACAACAGAAACAGCAGCAACAACAGCAACAATAACAGTAACAGCAGCAGCAGCAATAACAGCAGCGGCAGCAGCAAGAATGTTGAATCGGCAAAGTCGAAGCAGGTTTCAGACGATGTTGAATTAGCAACGAGAATTAGTCCGCCGACGTTAAAATTTACGGATATGATATTGCCGGAAATGAATAATCCGTATGCGTTGGTTCAGTATTCTGTTGAGAAGTCTAAACCGAAGATTCACAATCACAATCACAAACACAAGCGGGTTGTAAGTAATGAATCTGATTTTGGATATGATGTTACGGCAAATGACGAGACTGAATCGTATTCAACGGCAACGAATATTAAATCGGGTAAGACGGCTGCGCTTCCTGATCCGTTATTGATGTCGATTCAGACGGTATTGAAATCGAATTCGGCACGATCTTTATCGACGGTGAGCAATACGCCGGGCGATGTACTTTTAGCGGCATTACCTTATGGGGCGGATGCAAAAATTTGGCAACCGGATCCGAATGCAGTTCCGGTTTCAAAGAGTTCAAGAAACAAAAATGTTCAGCAGGGCAATCATATTTATTCGATTGGGACGCTTTGTTGGAATTATGCGTGCAGCGGTAAAACGCTTCTTCGAGCTGATGGTAAAAATGTTTATGCTAAAGTTGGTTCGGGTTATCAGTTACGTCCGGGTTCTTTTTTGGCGTTGCTTGCGATGTCTAATATTATGCCGAATTATGAATTAAAGGTAGGCGGCGGTATTTACACGATTGGTAATTTAATAGCATCGGAAAAGCGAAGTGTGACGAGAGGCAGTAATATGTCGATGATTTTGGTCGGATTATCTTTTTATGGTACGGCAGCGGATTCGTGGAAAAATGATCTTGGTGAAAGTTGGAATATAGAGCGAATGGTTATTGAAGAGTTGAATCGATCTATTGATCAGGGAACGAGCGATGTAACGGATTGGTTATTAGGATTAACTGCGGCTGTAAATTTATATGAAGAAGAAAACATACACTTACGCGGGGCTGTAGCATTAGCGAAAAAACAAATTGGGGTTTATCAGGAATGGGTATTATCAGTGCAGAATGAGAATTATCTTTGGCATCCGCAATTTTTCTTATATCGCGGTGTTGGGGCGGACAATTATGAAACACTTTATTCGAGCGGACATATTTTGAGATGGCTTGTATTATCGTTATCGGATGAACGGTTACAAGATGTCAGGGTGAAACGTTCAATTAACAGTTTAATTGCCGCGATAAACCGTGTGCCGAATAATTTAAACGCTGGAACTTTAAGTGATCGGCAATTAGAAGCGTTAGCTATTTCGTTACAAACGATCTCAATTTACAAACAGAGAGTTTACGGTGTAGAACAGCAAGATTGATATACTTTTCATACTTTGTAATCTGTGCAATCTGTGCAATCCGGTTACATTTTTTGTAATATAAAAATTAACAAACGAAAAAAATTTATAGAGACGCAATATTTTGCGTCTCTTTTTTTTCAATATAAAATTGTATAGTTTTTTTTGCTTACATAATTATTTATGCTCATGGCGGTCGGAATATTTGTAAGAAAATAAATATTATTATAAAAATTAATTTATATGGGTTGTTCTTATTTTAGTTGTGTCAAAATTTTCATGAGGATTTCTAGGTTAACTCCCTTTTCGCACTTTCGTCACTTTTTTAAAATGTGACGAAACGCCCTTAGGATTTCTAGGCTCAACACCCT
>JAITKS010000465.1 GCA_031278315.1 Planctomycetaceae bacterium
TAGCCGGCGGGAACGCAGGCGTCCCGCCTGCATCTTTTTTGTACAAAAAACGCCTAAAGATGCGGTCGAGACGACCGCGTTCCCGCAAAAAAATAAATTATTCCACTGATATATTACAAGAAATTAAGTTTAATTTTTTTTAAAAATACAGATAGTACAATTTGAACTTTATCGTTACCATTTCTCTATTAGCATCCGCAATCTTCGATTGCAAACGGGCTATAATAATATTCTTCAAATTGTCTTGCTGAAAGATAAATTGTATCGTCGTCCGGTTTGCCTGTTGGTAGTTTTTTGTTATTTCGTAATGCAAATCGGCGTACTACTTCAGCGGTTCTTTCAGCTAATCCTAATTCCTCTAATTTTCGTTGCGCTATACTAACAGCTATTACAGATTTTATCCAATCCGATTCCCAACTTGGTTCCGATTCGGCAGCCCATTGCCAAATTTTACTTTGCTCAATAGCCGTCAATTCGCCGTTTTCAAGTTCACGTCTGTCTATATAATTTTTTGCGTTGTCAATCAATCCTAACTCTACAAGAGTACCCGCCAAAAATAATTTTGCTCTCAATCTTTGTAACGTTGTCGGAATCAATATTACCGCCGTCTCCGCTAATTCAAGAAATTTTTCGCCTATCGCTGCTATTGCAATTCCATTTTTATCCGGCATATTTTTATTTGTCTTTATATCGACATTGTCTTTTTTTACTTGATTAAAATCATCAGACTTGTTTGAATTATAAGCAAACTTGCCGATAATTCTCAAAGCAGTTGCAATTGATTCAGCATTTTTTGAGTCGATATTCATATTGTCAAATATTGATTCAGCTTTCTCAAGAGCTTGCAACACATCCGGCGAACATGAATACAATAATTTACTTAACTCGAAACACGCCCACGCTTGACGTAACGGAGTTGAAAAACGGTCAATAATTTTTATTACTTCGTTAAAATTTACAGTTTTTATTATTCGTTGCGCTAAAGCGAGTTCGCCCCAATCGCGATAATCGGCGTTATTTATCGTTTCAATAATTCTTTTTGATTCATTTATATTGAAATCCATCAACTTGACCGCAAACTCGAAACGGCTTTTCCACGAGTCAAACGGATTATCAATCGACCATACGATCTTAACAGCCGCCTCCGGTTCATTCGATTCTAAAAACGTTTGCGCTAATCGACCTGCAATAATCGACGATTCTGGATCAATTTCAACTAATTTTCTCAACAGCCGAAGCGTAATATCTGTATTTTTATTGTTTGAAGAATTTATAGCAGCATTGATCAGAAAAGAACGTTTGTCAGATTGAGCATGAAAATTTTTAATCGTACTAAAGGCGTCGTCAATCAGCCCCGAATCGATTTGTGCCGTAGCGACAGCAGTCAAAATACCAGCAGACGCCAACGGAGTTTTCAGTTTAGCCGCCGTCTCTGTTGCAATTGTAAAAATTGACTTTTGCATAAAATTATTACTTGTAATTTAACGTTACAATAATTACGGAATATATGAAACGTCACTTGTAACTGATTCACAATATCGAGCCATCAAATCGGCAGCGTGATCAATATCCTTTAACGAAATAACTTCAACCGGCGTGTGCATGTATCTATTCGGAATACTTATCAAAGCCGTAGCAACACCAGATTTGTTTACTTGCATAGACGCCGCATCTGTTCCGCTGATTCTTCCTTCGGCAGCGATTTGCACGGGAATTTCATGTTTTCCTGCAATATCAACCAGAGCATTTACTAACTTCGTCGTGAAATTAGGACCTCTTGACAACACGGGACCTTCGCCTAATTTTATATCGCCGTTTTGTTTTTTTTCTATCGTTGGACAATCAGTTGCATGTGTTACATCCGTTGCGATCCCGATTTGAGGATCAATACCGAAAGTACTTGTTCTCGCACCTCGTAATCCGACTTCTTCCTGAACAGTCGAAACAGCAAAAACACCGACATTTAATTTATTCTTATCAATTCGTCTCAATGCTTCCATTGCGGTCCATAGTCCGGCTTTATCATCTGTCGCCGGTGCCGCAATTAGATCATTCAGTAACTCGCGGTATTCAAGTTCGACCGTAATAGGATCACCAATATTTACAATTTGAGCAGCTTCTTTTTTATCTTTCGCACCGATATCGATCCAAAGATCATAAATTTTTGGTATTTTTTTACGTTCTTCTTCGTCGAGTAAATGAATAGGTTTTTTACCAATAACACCATCGACGGCACCTTTTGAAGTCCAAATTTTTACACGGATTCCGATTAAATTTTGCAAGTCCCATCCGCCGACAGTAAGGACGTAAATATAACCGTTATCATCGATAAAATTTACGATCAAACCGATTTGATCGCAATGTCCAGCTAACATGATTCGCACGGGAGCATCCGGATTACATGCCGCAATAACGTTACCGTGAACGTCAGTATATATAGTATCAGCGAATGGTTTGACATATTGACGAACAATATTTTGAACAGATTCTTCAAATCCGGTTGTACTTGGAGTTGTCAGGATATGTTTCAAAAATTCTTTTGATTGAGTTTCCATTAGGATTAAGTTTTTCGTATAGATTTAATGTTAAGTTGATAAAATTCGTAAACGAGTAAACGAGTGAATATACGTATCGTAATGAATTTCATCACAAATACGTATTCGATATATACAACTCATACAACTCGTACTATGATTTTTCGGCGGCTTAAAAGCTATTCATCAAAAAGTCTGCTTTCCAATAAAGTAAGCAACTCCCCAAACCGAAAATTCAAGTTAGAACAGGTTAAAAATCTGTAACTATTCAGTAGAATTTTTTGTAACAAATTTACGTAATCTCTATTTTAATTATTTCTGATTAGAGATAAATCTTTTCGTGTGAAAATAAATATTCCGCTGAAATATTAAACACTACTGAATCGTTACAAAATCTTGAACAGTTACGAAAATTGAATGCAAAAGTATAAACTACTTTTGAAACATCGCAAGAGCAAGAACATCATTTATCAAAAAAATGTAATATATACCAATTACACTTTAAAAATCGTTTTTTATTTTTTTTAATTTAAACTATTGTCAATAAACGTTGCAATAATTTTTAATAACTACAATTTGTTTTTGAGTCAAAAAATTGTCTATGAATTCGCCCTGAAAGGGC
>JAITKS010000473.1 GCA_031278315.1 Planctomycetaceae bacterium
TGGGTAGGCTTTTCTAATTGTCAAAGAACAGGTAAAAAATATAGTCGATAAAATCTTATCGATCAATACCCCTTTTTTTGATGTGTTTTTTTGTTGGATAGTAGGCGGAATCTGTAGGTTTTTTGTTT
This sequence comes from Planctomycetaceae bacterium, assembly GCA_031278315.1. Classification (GTDB taxonomy): domain Bacteria; phylum Planctomycetota; class Planctomycetia; order Pirellulales; family Thermoguttaceae; genus WRKP01. The sequence goes on from JAITKS010000473.1 coordinate 129, forward strand.
TTTGGTGTGTTGAGATTGGAGGTTAATGGATTTGTTCGGAATCTTTTTGTCTTGGCGACAGGGGCGAAGTGTTGCTATTTAGGGGAAATTTGTGGGGGGCTGTAATAGGATTTTGTACCGGAGACTAATTCGGAATTAGGATTTTTTCCAAAAATATGACTTAACTCTCAAAAATGTTTCAATGCAAAACTATGAAAAACGGTAACAGACTTTCGTCAAATATTGGTCAAATATAAGATGTTTTGCATCTTTTGGCAAAAATGCTGATTTTATAAACCTATACGCCCGCAAGAGTTAATTACGCCCGACAGGAATCGAACCTGTAACCTACGGATTAGAAATCCGTTGCTCTATCCAATTGAGCTACGAGCGCATAAAAAACTATATCATTCACATACAAAACTATATCATTTTAGGTCGAAAATTCTATCACGGATAAAAATAAAATCAATAGGGAGCCTAACAAATGAATCTGTCCAACGAATTGATATAATTCAATTAATTATTGTTACAAATACTAATAATTTAAGGCGAAATTCCATACATGTCATAAATGAATTTCAACAGTATCGAGATGCAATATCGAAGATACAGATTGAGATATTTACCATAAAAACATATTCATTAATACATGATCCAAATTAGTAATCATACAACTCAAACTAAAATTCAAATGTGAATAAATACAATTGGAGATTGCTCATTTTGTCTTATAACATAAAGAATATTTTTTATCTGCTTAATCGATCTATCCCCTCTTGCAAAAAAATCGAATGTTATTACCTTATTATGTTTTCGTCAAATTTATGCTAGACTTACAGTCGTGCTTTATTTCCGGCTAAACATTAAAAAAGTCAGTTTTATAGGGCTAATTCGGTCTTTTTTAATTCCAATCCTACTAATTTTCACCTTAATTTTAATTGATCCTTACTGTCTCTTTTTCATTTTTCGATGACATATTTTTTTAATTTTGAAGCTAATTTTTTTTATTTTGGAACGCCTTTGCGTGTTCATGGTCTTATACACGGATTCTCGTAAATGTCCGTATCTATATCTGTAGGTAAATTATAAAAACTCGAATTTTATTTACAAAAATATTAGCAAATTCATATTTTCAAAATACAAAATTGTGAAGAGACGAAATTTTTATAAGCTCCCTATATCTGTAATTATTTCTCCTTGAAATAAAGAATTTATCGTTTTATTGCATAAAGTTATTATTGCTAATTTGTCTAATCAAACAGAGTATTTTTTCAACAAGAATAGTTTACAATATAAAATAATTTTATTGCTATAAGTGTGTGTAAAAACTAGATTTCATACAATTCTGTCTATATCGGCAGGACGACATAAAACATAAAACTATTTAAAACTCAAAAAATTTTTTATAGCTATTTGAACCGCTCATACTTGAATTTTCAGTTAGAGCTGCATACATATCTATCGGAAAATAAGGCATTTTTGTATTAGAATCGCCGAAATTCATATAGTACGGTGCGTATGTTTTAAAAACATTATTGCTGTCAACATCATTGCTGCCGCTTGCATATTGATGGACAAATTATATTGTTTTGCTATGTTGTTTGTATGGAATCTTAAATTAAAAAAAATCATTAAAAATCCAAATTAAAATCATGTTAACAAACAAATTCAAAACAACACCGATGTTAAAGCAACTTCAGGATGCCAAACAAGCCTGCCCTAACGCACTCGTTCTTTTTCGAATGGGCGATTTTTACGAATTATTTCTTGAAGACGCTAAAATTGCTGCCGACGTACTCGGATTAGCACTCACAAGCCGCGAGAAAGGTCCAGACGCAATGCCGATGGCAGGTTTTCCATGTTCTCAACTTGACTCCTATATTGCCAAGTTAATCAATGCCGGTTTTCGTGTAGCGGTTTGCGAACAAATGGAAGACCCCAAAAAAGCAAAAGGTATTGTTCGGCGTGAAGTAGTACGAGTCGTTACCGCCGGTACCGTTACCGAAGACACAATTCTCGATCCGAGAACTTCAAATTTTCTTGCGGCAGTTTCGTTAAATTCACGCACGCCTAGATTAGAAGTTGGAATCGCATGGATCGAATTATCAACCGGTGCATTTTACGCAGTTACTACCGTGAAAGACGCACTACTAGAACATATCGCAAGAATTTCGCCCGTTGAAATAATCTACAGCGACAAAGACCCGTTCTCGTTGCCCGATTATTTCCACGTACAAAAAACACAACGTTCCGACTGGACTTTCAATTACCGCACTGCAAAAGAAGCTCTTTGTAAACAATTTAAAACTAATACGCTCGAAGGATTCGGATTTGCTGAAGACGACAATAATAACATTCACGCAATATGCGCTGCCGGCGCTATTCTCGATTACTTACACGAAACGCAGCGTCAAACGCTCGAACATATCGACATGTTGACACCGTATCATGTCGATTCTTTTATGGAAATCGACGAGACAAGCCGAAGCAGTCTTGAACTAACACGAACAATGCGCACCGGCAAACGAGACGGTACATTGCTGGGTGTACTAGATAAATGTATTACACCAATGGGTTCGCGCATGCTCGCTGATTGGGTAACGTCGCCGCTTATGGATATCGGGAAAATAAATTCTCGTCTCGACGCAATTACGGAACTTCTTACCGAAAAATTTACATTGCCGAATATCCGAGACAAAATGCGAAAAATTTATGACCTTCAACGCTTGATGACTAGAGTTATTCAAAACCGCTGCTCGCCAAGAGATCTCGGCATGATTACGCAGACACTCACAATTTTACCGTTTTTCACCGAGCAGCTTTCCGGCGTGAAAAGTTCGTTGTTGCAAGATATTTGTAATAATATCGATCCGTGTACAGAATTAGCTCAACTTTTGAGCAGTGCGCTTGTTGCCGATTTGCCCGCTAATTTCCGTGAAGGCGGATTCATTCAAGATAAATTTGATAAAGAACTCGACGAATTACGCGACATGCAGCGAGGCGGAAAAGAATGGATCGCAAAATATCAAGCGAAAGAAATTGAACGGACAGGAATTGCATCGTTGAGAGTAGGTTTCACTCGCGTATTTGGATATTATATCGAGATTACAAATTTGCACCGTCGAAAGATTCCATCGAATTATGAAAGAAAACAGACAATAAAAAACGCCGAGCGTTATACGACTCCTGAACTCAAAAAATATGAAGAGAAAGTTATTACCGCAAGTGAACGAGCGAATGAAATTGAGTTGTCTATATTTGAGCGGCTTTGTGCTAGTACAATTGAGTATCGGCAAAAGCTGCAACAGATTGCTGTGTCGATTGCGAACTTGGATGTATTAATATCATTAGCGATGTTAGCGAGACAGCATAATTATTGCCGTCCGGTTCTGACAGATGAGTTGATGATTAATATAATTGACGGACGGCATCCGGTAATTGAGGAACTTTGTGCAGCCGGCAGTTTCGTACCGAATGATATTTGTGTTGATAGTAATGAAAACGGCATGATTCAATTGATAACAGGACCGAACATGGCGGGAAAGAGTACATTTATTCGGCAAGCTGCACTTCTTTGTATTATGGCGCAGATAGGAAGTTTTATTCCAGCGCGGCATGCGCAGATTGGAATTTGTGATCGTATATTTGCAAGAGTTGGCGCGAGTGATGAAATCGCGAGAGGATATAGTACGTTCATGGTAGAGATGATTGAAACGGCGAGAATATTGAATCAGGGAACGGTACGGAGTTTAGTTATATTGGATGAAATTGGTCGAGGAACAAGTACGTATGATGGAATTTCATTAGCGTGGGCGATTTGTGAGTATTTACATAATGTTATTGGTTGTAGAACATTTTTTGCAACACATTATCACGAGTTGACTGAAATTTCAGAGAGTTTAGATTCTGTGCGTAATCTTAATGTTGCGGTCAATGAATTGAATGATGATGTTGTATTTTTGCATAAAATAATTCAGGGGACGGCGGATAAAAGTTATGGACTTCACGTAGCGAAACTAGCAGGAATACCCAATGAAGTTATAAATAGGAGCCGTGAAATTCTAATGGAGCTTGAGCGAAGTCATTCTAAATTAACGTCGAATTCAGTTACGGATGAGTTAAGAAATCTGACTACGGTTTCGCAAAATGGTGAAAAGGTCAATCGAGTTGTTCGGGTCAAACACACGAAAGTCGGTTCAGTGCAATTTTCGTTATTTGGGCAGGAAGATCATCCGGTAATTGATGAGATTCGTAATATTGATATTGAAAAAATAAGTCCAATTGAAGCGATACAATTACTCATACAATGGAAAAAAACAATATTATAAATTACCGGAAAAATAACTTTCTATCAAAAAAATCTATCATCGGAATTTCCGAAGATGCAAGTCAGATAAAATAACTTTCTATCAAAAAAATCTATCATCGGAATTTCCGAAGATGCAAGTCAGATAAAATAATTTTCTATCAAAAAAAATCTATCATCGGAATTTCCGAAGATGCAAGTCAGATAAAATAACTTTCTATCAAAAAAAATCTATCATCGGAATTTCCGAAGATAGATTTTTTGTAATATATCAGTGAAATTTTTGAAAAAATCATTTCAATCATACAAATCACAAAAATCATAGTTCAGACAATTAACCATTCATTATTATTGAGCCAATATCCGATCGTCCTTTCAGTGCGAATTCATAGACAATTTTTTGACTCAAAAACAAGTTGTATTTATTAAAAAATATTTCAACGTTTATTGACAATATTTTCAATTAAAAAAATAAAAAAGAATTTTAAAGTGTAATAGTTATATCACGTATTTGGCTGAAATATTATCGAAATATTATTATTGGCTGCGGTGAATAAACTGGTGTAGGATAAACAGGAACCGGATAATATGTGCGAATATAAACCGGCGAAGGAAACAACGGTACAGTTGATGTTGATGTAGGATACAAAGGAAGCGGAACAAATAAACGCGGATTGATCATCGGTACCGCAGGATTATTTTGTGAAGTATTATTCTGTTTATTCTGTGAATTTTTTGATTCAGCCGATTTCGCCGGATTAACTTGCGAGAAATAATAAATACCAATAGTTCCTGTAGTGTAATCATAAACCCACATCGGCGGAGGCAGCATTAGCGGAGTAACTAAAAGCGATGCCGAAGCAGGAGGTAAATTAGATAAATCTGACGGCAATGCCGTTGCCGGAGTTGCAGAAGATGTCGAATCTGTTGATGATTGGTTAGGAGGTTGATCAACTGTAATTGATTTGAGGCTGCTAGGAATAGTTTTTTCTTGTATCGATTTTATTGGCGGAATTATTTCGTTGTTGTTGGTAGTTGGTTTTTTTGTTATTTGTGTTACTTCGATTGGATCACTAGATAAAGTTGCAGCAGTATGATATGGATCGGATAGTGTAATCGATTTAGATGTTTGTGTCGTAATTGGTACTGATTCCATTAAGTCCGGGACGATTGGTAATAGTGAATTACTAATTTCGTTAGATATTAAATCGGCAGTAGAATCATTTTGTTGTTCGTTAGTGAGAGTAATGCCGGTTTTTTTGTCAGGAGTATTAGGCGGCAATATCGGCGATGTCGGAGATGTTGGAGATGTCGGTGATATTGGGCTGGCAGGTATTTTGCTCGTATTAGATGTAATATCACTATTATTTTGCGGAGGTTCACTATTGGTATCGAGTGGTGATTCTTTGGGAATTTTTCTGCCGGAATATAGTCTGGAGATTTCTTTTAATGTTGGACGTTCCGATTGTAATTCATTTTTGTTGTCGTTTGAATCGGTTGATTTTGTCGAGTCAACAGATTTATTATCGTTATTATTGTTATTATCGTTATTATCGTTATTATCTTCGGCGGCGGTTTCTTTTATTGGGTCTGGTTTGGAGTTACCGATTACTGATATTGCGAGTATAGCTCCGCTTGTTACGACGATTGCGGCAGCTGCACAAACAATAATATTACGTATTAAATTATTTGACATAATGTTAATGTACAATTCAAGAGGTTATTAAAAATGAAAATTGCAAACAGTGAGTAATTTATAATCTATACAATGCTTATTTATTTTTTCGGACAATTGTAAATTGTTCACATTTGAATTTTCGGTTCGAGTTTCTGACAGCGATAAATTAAAATTGAAAGTTACTGGTAGTTTAAATTTTTATTTACGTTTATAATCTACTCAATAATATTTGCAGCTGCAATTGAAAAAAGTTGTGATATATTTTTTTATTTTTGTATTTTTGTTATTCACATTTAAAATTTCGGCTTATTGGTAAATTTTCCGATTCAAAATTTCATTGAATAATTCAAAACAAATTATTTGAGATGTTATGTTCTATCAATGTAATTATTGAATAATCAACGGCATATTAATGGTATGTGAATGCACGTTAAATTATATATGCTATAATTCGGCAACTGTCAACTTGAAAAATGACAGCTTGCGGATTTTGCCGAATATTCATGTCTATAAAATCCGAATACGACAGATACGATGGTAAAATATCAAGTAATCGATTTTGCAGAATATATTGAATATACTTTTTATGCCTAAAATTAGTTTTTGTTAGAGATTTTGCCGAGTATTATTAAAACAATTTGTAATAATAAATTCGGCAATTAGATGGGCAATAGATGTGTAATATCGGATTTCGAATATTCATTTTTGACATGAAGTTTGAACTATAAGCGTTGTACTAGAATTTTATCAGTACAAAGTTTTACAGTATATTGCAGCATATTGTAACTCGTATGATAATTTGGGGCGATTAAAAAACTATTTATTCAAAGTCTGATTTCTGATAGATAAGCAGGCGAATCGAACTGAAAATTAAAGTGAGGGCAATGTAAAAATTTTCTGTAATTGTTACGAAATTACAAAATTAACAATTAACAAATTAACAATTTTTATAAATTATATTATGAACATTCCAAATATATTGACGGCGTTTCGAGTTTTTTTTGCGATAGGTGTATTTTATTTTATTACGGTTGGCGGGTATGATATTGCACTTTTATTTTTTGTGCTGGCGTCGGTAACTGATTTTCTTGATGGTTGGTGGGCGAGAAAATTTAATCAAGTTACGATATTTGGCCGAGTGATGGATCCGTTTGCGGATAAATTTTTGATTTGTGGTGTATTGATATTCTTTGTTTCGATACCGGCTTTGACTAGTGCCGATAATCCGACTTTTAGTTTGTCGTGGTTAATGTTGAAACCTTGGATGGTAGTAGTAATAGTTGGACGTGAATTATTGGTAACGTCTTTACGGGCAGTGATAGAATCGTCGGGAGTTGATTTTTCTGCGAAATGGGTAGGAAAGGTAAAAATGTGGTTTCAATGTGCAGCGATAGTGAGTTGTTTTTTATTTCTTGCGGGCGGTGCTCAATTAGCATTTAATTCAGGCAGCAGCAGTATTGTGGCGAGTCAATTTTACAGTAGTCCGTATCAGAGTAGTATTGCGGGTTTTCTCGACTATATTTTGGAATTTACGCCGTTTGCTAAATATTGGCGTAATGTAATATTTTTAGTAATGATTATTTCATTATGGACAACTATTTTGATAACACTTTATTCGTGTATCGTTTATTGTCTTAATGCAATAAAAATTATTAGGAAAAAGAAGTGATGTATAGATGTATATACTTTTCACACTGAAAAATATCACACTGAAAAATATTACACTGATCTATTACGAGTTTTTTAGAAGTTGTGCATAGTATATATAGTATAAAGTGTAAATTTAATTTTAAATTTAACATTTAACCAATAAATATTTAAAGGAGATATTTTATGAAACGCCGTGAATTTTTGGCAACAAGTGCAATCGGAATTACCGGAATGAGTATGGCAAGTCCGATGATTTTGGGTGATTCTGTTGTCGGTGCGAATGATAAAA
>JAITKS010000082.1 GCA_031278315.1 Planctomycetaceae bacterium
GCTCCTTCCGTATGCTGGAGCATACGGTTAATAAAGTGTCGTCCCTAGCGGGACTTCTTGATAGGTAGCTCTTGTTCGTGTATTTCGTGTTTAAAAATTACAAAAATTTGAAAAACAATTATTCCACTGATATATGACAAAATTTCACAGATATATTACTATAACTTTATTTTTCGCATTTACATTCGGATTCGGCTTCTTCTAGGAATTTTTTGCAATTTTCCAGCAAGTTATTACTTTGAGAGAACAATCCGCTGCCGACTAATATTAACATATCATTGCCGTAATTTTTTAGCATATTTTTTATGTTTTTCAATTCCATTCCTCCAGCTGGACTTGGGAAAATTGGCGGTATATTTCCTAACGATTCACGGCTTTTTGTTACGATATCTTTACAATCTTCTAAAGTCAGCGGGAATCGTCCTCCGAAATTTGGGAATATAGTTGCGTCTGCGCCGGCGAGCCGCATTATTGTTCCGTAAATTACTCCGCATGCCAAACCTTGTAATTTCATTGCCATACCGCCTATGAAAGCTGGATGTGCAATAATAGGTAAACTGATTTTTTCTGATAGTTGTCTCATTATGTCTAATCCGATTAATCCGGGAGAGATCATCAATCCTCCTGCGCCGTTGTTTTTGGCGAAATGTGCGCGGTCGAATATTTGATCAATTGGTGCGGTAATATTTGGAACATAAATTGATCGGCGTCCTGTTTTTTCGTTAGATTCTTGTACTGCTGCGGTGCATCTTTTTACACGTTCTTCAAACGGAGAAAAAGGTTGATTTGATAATCCGTGATCATCTTTGATTATGTCTATACCGCCGTCTGCAAAACTTGACACTAGTTCTGCAAGGTTACGGGGGGAGAGTCCCATTGGTTTAATTGCGGTAAAGAGAGGCGGTCGGGAAAACACGCCTAACAATTTGCGTATGCCGGATATGCCGAATTGTGCACCGTGAAGGAACTTAAAAATTCCGGCACTTGGAATAATCGAAATTACCTGAATCCCTGATTTCATACTTATATTACCGAAAACGACATTAAGAAATTGTGTCAATTCAGATGCAGCTAATTCTTCTGCAAAACTTATTGTAACGATAAAACTATGCTCGTTGTCTTGTTCAAATTTTTCTATTTGACCGACAATTTTTTCTGTGATTGTACCTTGAGGCAGCAAACGAATTGGAAACTCTACTGTTTGTTCGGCGCAAATATCATCTGCGGTTTGTTGTGATTCTTCTCGATTTCCTGTCAACCTATAAACGACACGAAACCGTTCACCGGACAAACAGGAAGCTAGATCATTATTGTTGAAATTGTTAAAAAACATAATTTATTCCTTTCTGTTTTGAATTGTTTAATTTTCATAGTTCAAGCGGATATATTCCTCACGTTTGAATATTCAATTTTTGTTACAAAAAATCAAATTGATATGTAGAGACACAATACTTTGTGTCTCTATTGAGAGTCTAATATATTGTAACCGTTTTCTTTTCCATTAATTTCAAGAGAAATACAATTTAATGATTTCAAACCAGCCCTGAAATTTCAAACCGGTCTTGAAAGGGCGATCGGATATTGGAGCAATATCAACACACAATAGAAAAGAACAATAATTAATGATTTGTTGTTAATAAGGTAATAAGGTTGATTTGTGGAGGTCTCTTTGGCTACTAAGGTTGTTTAGTTAAGAAAAATAAGGTGAAAAATAAAGTTAGTTCAAAAATTCATTACCCAAAAAAATTGACAAAACAAATATTCAACTGATCTATTACAAAAAACAATTATTCTCTGATCTATTGTAATTTTTAGAATTTCGGACGATTTAGAATTTCTGATAGTATAAACGAGTTTTTGATTCCATCGGGTGTTGTTAGGAAATCGTTTAAACTGAATTTAATTGTATCAGATACAATGTTGTTATTATTTGTGTCTAGTTCGGGTTGATCATAAATACCTGTTAGACTCTCTAATTCAGGATTGACTGTAGCCTCAACAGACGGAGCAAGAACAGTATTTAATGTTCCAGGTGCCGCATTAAATCGTACACCTTGACCCTGTTGCGGTAATTCACGTGAAAGAACTTTTCGCTGAGACTTGGACTCATTAGATACATAATTCGTAGTGCTAATAATTTCATTTGGAATCTGAGGCTGAGACTTCCTAAAATTACGCTTTCTCTTGTTCTCAGAAGGCTTCGATTTGTAAATAATATCTTGCTCAACATTGAAACCGCTAGATTGATTTGTAGATTGATTTGTTGCAATGCCGTCTTTTATATCTTGTATATCTTGATTTTGATTTTGATTTTGTGCTTTATTTTCTCTTTTGCGAACTGTCTCACGAGCTGATTCAATAGAAGCTAAACCATGAAAAATAACATAAAAAACAATAAAAATAATTACAATAATAGTATGTAAATCGACACCAAATAATATACCGAAAGGTATAACTGAAAAATTTGAAATAATAGCGGTCATTTTTTGTAACAATAAAAGGTAAAAAAATAAAGGAATACAATAAGTAATATAACAGTAGAATTTTTGCTTTGAGCTAATCTTGTAATTGACCCCAAAAACGTCAACTAATAAAAAACTGCTACTGAATAATTACACAATAATCTAAACTACATTCACTCGGATTCTCGGTTTGATTCGCCTGCTTGCCTATCAAAAAAACAGGATTTTTAATAATAACTTTTACATCGCCGCAATTCATAGCACAAATAACACAACTCGTATAAATATGTAGATTGTCTCAAAAGGAAAAAAATTATAAAGTAAACAAAGTTTTCAGCAATGCCCCGCTACTATACTTTTCACACTTTAAATTTCGGTATTCGTTTTAAACTTAAATTGCCCTTGCAGGGCGAATTCAAAAACAAGTTGTATTTATTAAAAAATATTGCAACGTTTATTGACAATATTTTAAATTAAAAAAATAAAAAACGAATGTAATATATCAGTGGAATAATTTATTTTTTTGCGGGAACGCGGTCGTCTCGACCGCATCTTTAGGCGTTTTTTGTACAAAAAAGATGCAGGCGGGACGCCTGCGTTCCC
>JAITKS010000155.1 GCA_031278315.1 Planctomycetaceae bacterium
CGGGGCAGCTGAATTTTCTATCGGCAATTATTTAGAGATTTTCCGTAACAATAATTTAATATCCAATTCTCAAATCGCCTGCAGCAACAATACAACAACACAATAAATACAATAACACAGTTACCAATCACAAAACACACAAAATAAACGAAAAACACGAAAATCATATACAACCTTTTTTCGTGCTTTTCGTGATTTTTTGTGTGTTTCGTGTTTTAAATTTTTCGTACAATTTATCAGAGGTTGAAAATAAGGTTAGTTTGTAATATATCAGTGGAATAATTTTTTTCGTTTTTTTGGTTGTTTACGAATTTTAAATTATCAATCACATACCTGTTAAGTCCCGCAGGGACGACACTTTATTAGCTCATTCCGTAAGCTGGAGCATACAATTAATAAAGTGTCGTCCCTAGCGGGACTTCTTGATATTTAGCTCTTGTTCGTGTATTTCGTGTTTAAAAATTACAAAAAATTTGAAAAACGATTATTCCACTAATATATTAAAAAATTGATCTGTACAAATATTTTGGAAATCTGTATTATTCGCATATTCTGTAATTCATCTTTTTTGAGTGAGTATAAAAATTAAACGGGCAATTCAAGAATATAAAATCAAATTTTCAGATTAAACAAAAAAATACACGGAGGTTGAAATGAATAAGATTGAAATCAATAAGATTGAAATCAGCAAATGGATACATACAGTAATATCAGCTTTGATCGGCGGTGTCATTGGGGCGGCGATAATTATTTCATTACCGGAAAAAACAAAATTCGATAAGTTAGAAGTCCGCGATTTAGTTATTACAGATCAGGCGGAATTTTTGTCTGCCGGAAAGAATAAAACTCCCGAAGTATTAATCAAAGACGGAAACGTATTCGTCAACAATACAATTGCTTGTAAACGGCTTGTTGGTTCGCAGGTTCAAGGTCATATATTTGTAACGAATAAAATGTTGACTAGTCCCGATGATTTGGTAAACAACGGCAACAAACCATGGCGGTTTTTCACTGAAATAAGTTCAACAAATGAAAGAGGCGGTGAAATAATTGTCCGCAGCGCAGCAGGTGCTATTAGCGGTGCTGAACTCAATGTTTTACCAACAAACGGATGGGCAATTCGAGCCGGATATCTTGAAGGTGATCAACCAGAGTTGTCGTTTATCTCAAATGTAACGAAGGAAGTTATACCTGTTGCGATATTGAAAAATGACCCGTTAGCAAATCACAACTCAGCTTTTCCTTTTCCGATTAACGGCGGCAGTATAAACAACACATCTGCACCGGTAATAAATTCTCAACTTGATAATAATCCTGTTACGGATTCGGGGGCTGTTAAGAGTAATATGTTAAATGCTGCCAATCCCTTTGATAATTTATCAACTGATAATTTATCAACTCACAATCCGAAATTCTCCAGCGCGAATACAGCACCAATTACAAATACAAATACAAATAATAGTAATAGTCCGATTGTAAGTATGCCGCATATTGTTCAACCGTTAAATCAAAATATCGCCAACAAAGACTTAAACGAAAATATTAAACCGCAATAACCAATAATCAAAATAGAAATCAAAATCAAAATAGAAAATAAGTTTGGGAATATTGCAGAAAAATTTCAATGCCATGCATTTTTATTTTTGGTAATATGATTCTGATTTCGTAATTCATTATTTATCGCAAAAAGCCTTGAATGAATATGTTCACGAATTGACGAAATTCATTGTCCGAGACATATAGAACTTAAAATGTCAACATCTTTAAACAAAAAGAAATCAATTTACACCATAATTTTTGTATGGTTTTATTACTTCTTATATTTATTGCAGATTGTTGTTGTGTTCTATATTACAGATTCAGTTACAGATTCAGCTGCGGGAGATGATTTTTCGTTTCAATTATTCGAGAATACAAATAACAACTATTACACTGCAAATATTGATCAGAAAGTTGATCAATCAGAATTTGATCATTGTACGAATGAAACAAATATTGTAACGATAATTCCGCAACATTTACGTAATATCAATTCATGCGTTGTTGAAAATGTAACGATATTAGCATCAAATAATTATAGCAACCGTAAATTTTCAGTCCGGCGTTTTTTTGATAATCGTAATTCGGACAACAAATATTTGAGAACTTGGATTACCGGTTTCGGAAATTGGACAGGTATAAGCGATGATGCAAATTCAGATGATGTTTTAGCTTTTTATTCATCTGGATTCGCTGTTGGAATGGATCGGCTTTTCGGTCAGCAATTATTGGCGGGAATTACATTCGGTTGGGATACAACAACAATTAGTCTTCCGCATTCAAGAAATGAAAAATTCTCTGCCGGACACGGACACGTATATTTCCGTAAAATTTTTCGACGGTTATATATCGACATTGAAGGCGGAATCGGACTCGGTGACGGTAAACAAATTGAGTTGAGTAATTTGTCAAATGGTACAACTGTGCAATGGAATTTTCAATGTGAATCAGGAACGTGGTGGGAAGAAGGTTTGATGAAAATCGAGCCTTTCGTGTTATTACAACATGCGGCATTGTGCGGGAAATTGCGGGATTGGGAGAAGTCAACAGCGTTTGCAGGTGTCAGATGTTCGTGGCAATCGGAGGGTTTATTTGCGGTATCAACACCGCGAATTTATGCCGGATTAATTAGAGAATTCGGAAATTCAAATGCCGCAACAACAAGTTTATTTGCCGATTCGCCGACAGTTTTTGTCATGCCGAATAGAAATATAACGAAAACCAGATTCTTCGGAGGTTGCGGAACAACGGCAACTATGGGAACAACGTTAGAATTTTATTTCAGATATAACGCCGAAGCAGCAGCAAATTATTCTTCACACACATTACTAATAGGAATGAATTGGATTTTTTAGATTAATAGTAAGATTGTCCGAAAAAAAAATATGAAAAAAATTAAATATGCTTCTTTGTTCTTGTTGATTGCTTTTACCATTTTTTTGAATGGCTGCCAAACTTTTGCACCGGATTTGGATAACAATTACAACAGTTACAGTAACGATAATAGTAACAGTAAAAAGTTGTCGAAAGAATTAGGGCAAGAAGAAAACGGAATTGGTTTGTTTGAATCGGCAAAAAAATTATTCATGCCGGATTTTGATAACACAAATATCAACACAAATATCGATAATGATAAAAAAACCGCAAACCAAAAAGCAGAACTTACAAGACAAACCATTCAAAAAATAGCTCCAAATTACAATTATGGGAACTCAATTTCTGCCGCCGGATTACAAACAAATCCGTTAGCCGCACAATGGAATCAAACTCAATTACAGCCGAATTACTCGTATGCGGCTAATCTTAATACAAATATTGTAACGCCGCAAAACAATTTCGTTACAAAAAATATAACAGACATAAATTCAAACTCAAACTCAAACTCAAACATAAATTCAAACATAAATTCAAACATAAATCCGCAAACAAACTCATCAAGTCAGTCTGATGTTACAAATTCCGATGTTACAAAATCAATTGTCAAGAAAGAAAATAATAAAGAAAATAATAAAGAGAATAGTGTTGACAATAAAATTACAAACGGTGATTCGGCAGAAATTGTTTTGTCAAATAATTCAGAGCCGGCTGCGAAATCTGCGAAAGATGACAGCAAAGAATCGAATAATTCAAAAACAATTAAAAAATATGCAGTTGACCCGTTTTTACCGCAAGACAACGACTCGGAAAAATTTCGTCTATTCTTGAAAGAACTGGCAGCTATTCCGTCTGATAAATTAAAAGTTGACGAAACCGAACTAGCTGAACGAATCGAAAATTTCCGTACTGAAGTTTCTGTTACAAAAAATCCTACTTTTGAAACAATAGCAATAGGTAATCTTCGTGCTGACATTCTGCCGGAATTTCTAATCGATAAAAAATTAAAAAACAAAAAAAATTCCGCTAGCAATTCTACTTCTGACTTGGCAATAAAATCAGATTTTAATTCAGATAAAGCGGGAGAAATCAAACCAGCGAAAAAATCGAATATCGGGCATGTTTCATATTCGGAAAATTCTGAAACAGATATAGACGATATTTATTGTAACGATAATTGTAATGAAAATTCTAAAGTCAAATCTAAAGTCAAACTTGACGGTAAAAAGGCTCCTTTACCGGTTGATGTTCAAGTATCAGATGTTAAGAAACAGCGTTTGTCTCCAATTTTACGGCGGGATGTTGAGACTGAAAATTACAGAAATTCCCAAGCGAAATCTGATATAACAACTCCTCCCGATGTTGCAATGCAACCGATGCCGATTCTTCCGCAACTACCGGTTTCACAATTAGTTTCTAATTCACGAAATAAAAATTTGCCGCCGAATCAGCAGTTGTTTAATCAGCAATCTTATGAGCAAAATTTAGACAAAGACAACAATCAATTTGGTACAAATTTCACGGACAATAAATTTGTGAGTTATCCGTTGAATAATGCGAGCAAGATTATTACAGCAAATTATAATATGCCGAATCAGGGTAATTATAATTATTTATCCAATGAGCAATTTCAATCTGTTGGTCAATCGGGTAATTGGGAGATGCAAGTACGTCATGCGATAATGTTATTGCGTCAAGAGATGGACAGAGTGCCGGAGATACGCACGTTTTCTAATGAAGTAAAATTACGATTACTTGAATTATCAGCGGGCAATCGCGGCGAGGCGGTTAAGCCGTTTGGGTCGCAGGAAAAAACTGTAAATGAATTTTGGACAAACCAGATTCTAGGAATAACAACTATCATGGACGACGACATAATGCCAAATCGAATAATGCGTTACGATTCAGCTTTGACAAGATTTGAAAATAGTATTATGTCATTACGTCAAGTTTGCTCAATGCGATTGAAGAATGTTCAACTAGTTCACGATGACCCGTATATATCGTTTGGCAATTTTAAAACACGGACTGAAGATTGCAAACCGTCTGAAATAATATTTATTTATCTCGAACTTGAAAATCCGACTATAAAAAATTCATCGGAAGGTTATACGGTGCGAGTCTCGGTAGTTTGTGAGATTATTGATTCAGCATCAAATGTCGTGCAAAAGAAAGAAATGGGAACCGCTCAAGATATTTCGACAGTTCAAAAGCAGGATCATTTTATCAAGATGTCATTAGACTTAAAAAAGAATTTGCCGAATGGTCATTACAAGTTAAGAATTCGGGTAACTGATTTAAACAATCTCGAATCTCAAAAAACTGCCGAAGAACAAATCTCTATCAGAATAATACATTAAAAAAATATAATATATCAGTGGAATATTTGTTTTATTAACCACAGAGAACACAGAGAACACAGAGGAAGAAAATTTTGTAATTTTAGATTTTAAATTTAAGTGAATTACTAAAAAATATTTTAGACGGGAACGCAGGTGTCCCGTCTGTATCTTTTTTGTACGAAAAACGCCTAAAGATGCGGTCGAGACGACCGCGATCCCGCAACAATAAATTATTTCACTGAAATATTACTGACGTCTTTTCTCGGTTTGTTTTTGACTTGATCCCAGTACGGCGATAGACGTCTTAATTTCGTTACAATAATTGGGAATTTTTCTAGTACGAAATCTATTTCTTCTTCCGTAGTATATCTGCTCAAACTGAATCTTACGGAGCCGTGAATTGCGGTGAATGGAATTTTCATCGATGTAAGTACATGCGACGGTTCCAAAGACCCCGAAGTACACGCCGAACCGCTTGAAGCACATATTCCGACATCACTCAATTGATACAATATTCCCTCGCCTTCTATAAAATGTACAGCGATGTTAAGAGTATTTGGTATTCGTTCTGCTCCGGCACCATTTACGACTACGTATGGAACTCGTTCAACAATTCCAGATTCTAATTTATTTCGCAAATAATTTATTCGCTCATTGTCTTTGTCGTGATTCTTTGCGGCCAACTCTACAGCTTTTGCCATTCCGACAATAAAACCTACATTTTCTGTTCCGCCGCGGCGTCCGAACTCTTGATGACCTCCGATCAAAAACGGACGCCGCCGAATACCGCGCCGAATGTATAATCCGCCGACACCCTTCGGCGCATGAAATTTATGACCCGAAAACGCTATCATATCAACATCACGAAAATTACCATCAACACGAATTGGTAATTTCGTCATCGATTGAGTTGCATCGCAAAAAAATAATATCGACGGTTCTGTTTCTTTAACTATTCTTGCCAATCGTTCTATTGGAAAAACGACTCCAGTTTCGTTATTAACGTGCATCACTGCGACCAAAAGCGTATCTGATCGTAAAGCATGCACGAACTCGCCGATATTCAATTCGCCTCGTTCATTTACTCCAACAAATGATACTTCAACACCATCGCCTGCTAGCAGCTTGCAAACTTCTAATACTGCCGGATGCTCAACCGAAGTCGTAACTATATGACGCCGGCGCGGATTAGCCGCAATCGTACCAAATATCGCAGTATTCACACTTTCCGTCGCACAAGATGTGAATATTAACTCATCTGCAAACTCAATACCGAGCATTTCCGAAATCACGCTGCGTGAATGTTCAATTGCAACTCGTGACAATCCCGCAGATTCATACATTGAACTCGGATTAAAATAATTGTCACGCCAAAAAGGCAGCATTGATTCCAATACTTCTTCGGCGACTGATGTCGTAGCGTTATTGTCTAAATAAACTATTTTATTCATCTAATTTGAATTAAAAAAATTGTAATATTTCAGTAGAATATTTTTCCTCGATTGATATACCAGTTATTTTTTAAGAATATACAACTCGTACTATAATTTTCGGCGAGATAATCACGTAAAAGCTTGATATATTGACAATTCGTTTAACAGTAAGTAATAAATTGTCCAACTTGTTTGTAATATATCTGTGAATTTTGTAAACATATTAGAACACAGACAATCACAGATGTAAAGACACAATACCTTGCGTCTCTGATTAATTGTCTGAACTATGATTTTTATGATTTGTATGATTGAAATGATTAATTGTCTGAAATATTTTTTGTGATTTGTATGATTGAAATGATTGAAATGATTTTTTAAAACACGAAACACACGAAAAATTTTTTTAGATAATTTTCGTGTATTTTGTAATCTCAAAAAAAACAGAAATTCCAATTGAAATATTATTAAAAAAATTTTTTAATAAAAAAATAAAACTTCTCTTGATCTCCGATATTATTAATGTAAACTATGTTCACGAGTTTCACTTTAGCCGTTTGTTGTTTTTTTTCGCCGTGATGTATTGCGGCGGCAATTTGCGGTTATTTCAAATTAATCCTATAAATATAAGGAGAATTATGATGGAAAATTTAGTAAAATGTTTGGTCAGACTTTTTGCAAAGTTTCCTACGAAAAGTCAGATGTTAAAATGGGCAAGCAGGGGGGGGGGGGGGTAGATATGATAAAGAGTTAAGAACAGAAAATGGAAAGTGTTCGGTTTTTCAACACTATTCGACAAAATTCTTAACTCGTTTTCGATCTTCACCATTCGGCTTTACATTGGTCGAACTTCTTGTGGTGATTGCGATTATCGGATTGTTAATCGCCCTTCTGTTACCTGCTGTTCAAGCTGCACGTGAGGCTGCAAGGCGTATGGCTTGCTCCAATCAAATCAGACAACTCGCTATAGCAACACACAACCATTGCGATATCAATCGGCAAGATTTGCCGCACGGAACTGATGCAACTCCACTTTCCGCAACCAACACGGGCAGACGTTACAGTTATATCGTGTTTATTTTGCCTTTCATCGAGCAAAATGCTCTGTATGAAAACATTAAACAAACGATTACAACTCAAAACAGTTGGGACAATAGTCACAGAAGCAAAAAAATCGCAAACCTAACTTGTCCTTCAGACGGTAATACGGGAAAATGGGGGACAAACAATTGCGGACGCGGAAATTACGTATGCAGTGCCGGTGATTACGCCCCATATCCATTGGAGGACAGAAATTCTTCGACAGATGCTGCATCGTTCTACTCACGCGGAACTTTCCAACCGCAACGTAATATCAGTCTCAGCAGCATTAGTGACGGCACGAGTAATACCGTTCTTGTCAGTGAACGATTAAGTCACTCGCCAGACAAAGTTTTCACATCGGGAACCAGATATTCGCTTTTAGAAAACATTGCTCATTCTGTTTCCGATGTTTTCCCAAACAATAATTACAATAGTTGCGAAGATTCCGCCTTCACACCTCAAAAATGTTTGGAGACATCTGATAAAA
>JAITKS010000246.1 GCA_031278315.1 Planctomycetaceae bacterium
GGTCAATTTGTGCAAGCGGAAGTAAAAACTGCAACCGGACGAGTTGACGCTGTTATTAAAACATCGGATTCAATTTTTGTATTTGAATTTAAGATGGAAAACAACGGCACTGCCGAAGACGCTCTTGTACAAATTAACTCCAAAGATTATTTAATTCCTTACACGACTGACGAGCGAAAAATAATCAAAATCGGCGCAGAATTTAGTGAAAAAGAACGAGGAATAAATCGTTGGAAAATTGAACGATAGATAAGAACAATAAGTTAAAATATTAAAAAATTCAGAATAAAAAATAATTTTTCATATTTGGTGTTTTTTGACAAAAACTATTCAGACGGGACGCAGGTGTTCCTCTTCTCTTAAAATTAGTTTTTAGAATTTCACTATATACTATATTCTGTCATAAAATGTTTTTTGACAGGATTGACAGGATTACAGGATTGGCAGGATTTTAAATAATAAATTAAAAGAATCGGTAATATTTCAGTTGAATATATTAGACTCTCCATAGAGACACAAGGTTTTGCGTCTCTATGGAAATTTTTATTATTCTTTTTACGTAAAAAATTAAAACCGATTAAATGAATTAACAAATTCGGTCTGAAATTGCATCAGTCGGTATTTTTACTTATTATGAGTAATTCTAATAACCTGTTTTGCCTTCGGCAGTTCCTCCGTCACAAATTTTAGGCGTACTTGAACAATTTACTCCTAACCGCTGTGCGCCTTTATCAACAAATAATTTCGCCCGCACATTGTCCCGAATACCGCCTGAAGGCTTAACTTTGATCTTTCCATTCGCCGTTTTTAACATCGTATCGACATCTTCTTCTTTCGCTCCGTCACCATTGAAACCTGTTGATGTTTTAACAAAATCAGCACCGCTCTCAATTGATAATTCTGTTGCTTTGATAATTTGTTCAGTGTTTAATTGAGCTGTTTCAAAAATTACCTTGACTAACACTTTGTGTCTGTGCGCAACATCAACGACCGCCTTGATATCATTTTTTACTTCATCCCAAAGTCCGCTTTTGATCCATCCGTAGTTTGCAACCATGTCAATTTCTTGCACACCTTTTTTGCAATATAATTCAGCCTCCGCAGCTTTGGATTCGGTAATTTGAGTCCCATGAGGAAACCCTAAAACGACAGAAACTTCCGTTTCTGATCCCGCTGTTAATTGCTTTGCAATATCAATATCACAAGGACGCACACAAACAGTTTTAACTTTGTATTCAACTCCTTTTTTAATCCAGTCAATTGCTTCCTGACGCGTAAATTGCGGGACAAGAACAGCATGATCAAGATAACGACTAATCTGAGTCATAATTTTTTTAATTCAATTTGTTAATGGTTTCTTAAAAATTTAACGTCCGCGTTTTGATTTCAATTAAACTTCATAAACGCTAAACGCTAAACGCTAAATGTTAAACGTTATAAACTTGAAATAACATTTTGTGTTATTTTCAAAATCAACCGATTCCGAAGTGTGATTCCGTTATATACCGTTTCTCGGCTCTGATTATCGGCAAACTTATTCACGAGAATAACCGCCGCTGTTTCAAGATGACCGATTGATTCGGTAACTCAAGAAACATTCAGAAAAATGAGATTCGGATTTTAACACCAACAACAAATACAATCAAGCAGGCGTACAATCAAGCAGATAAAAAAATACCGCAAAAAGTTATCCCGAATAATCAGCAGAATAATCAGCAGAATAATCAGAGAGTAATAAAGTATTATTTTTTGAAAAGTTATAAATTAAATGAAATTCTAAAAACCTTATCTAAAAATTTAATTTTAGAAATTCCCTTGTTAAATTAACTCATCTGCCAAATTGCTAGACGTATTAAATCAGTTAATTTATTTGCATAAAGTACAGCGGCAGGTTCGTAACCGCAATGCATCATACAATCTTCGCATCTTGGATCATTTCCTTGTCCGATTTTTGACCAGTCTGTTGAATCTATGAATTGTTTATATGTTTTATAATGTTTGTCAGTAATCAAATAACATGGTGATTTCCATCCTTTGATATTTCTAGTCGGATTCGCCCATGCGGCACATGTTAAATTTTTATCACCGCATAAAAAATCCATATACGCCGGAGTAGCAGTGATTCGATAATTTTTTAATTGTACTCTTATTTCACGGAATTTTTCATAAATTTCGGATCGTGTAAGAAAGAATTCTTCATTATTATTTTTATTTTTGTTTTTATCTTTTACTGCGTCATAACCATAACCGGGTGCGAGCATCATGCCGTCAACTTTTAATTTTGTCAGCATACTTGCAAGTTCAATGAGTTCTTCAACAGAAGACTGCTTGTACAATGTCGTATTTGTATAAACAAAAAATCCTGCATTTTTTGCGGCTTCAATACCATTTATTGCAATATCAAACGCACCTTTTTTACCTACAATCGAATCGTGTGTTTTCTTAATTCCGTCTATGTGAACATTCCAATACAATCTTTTTCGCAGTCGATTATTATTTTTCGATAACTCACAAAAATCAGATAACTTCGACTCAAGTAATTGACCATTCGTACAAAGATAAATATGCTTGCCCAGTTTCAAGATATGATTAACTAACTCCACAATATTAGAATAAATCAACGGTTCGCCGCCGCAAATACTAACTATCGGCGCACCCGATTCTACAACCGAATCAATACACTCATCGACAGAAAGCTGCTCTGAAATTGTGTCTGAATACTCACGAATACGGCCGCAGCCGCTGCAATATAAATTACAAGCATGAAGCGGCTCAAGCATCAGTACGAGCGGATACTTCCGCTTGCCGAAAAACTTTTGCCAACACATATATCGAGACATGCTGCACAACAACGATAAAGGAAATCGCACAAATTTACCTCTTAATGGAATAATGTTAATTCAAATTATTTTTTGTAACAGTTAATGTTATTTCGCATTTTTGTACATATCGTAATATAAATTTTTGCGGCACAAAAAAACGTATTCGGTAAAACCTCTTTCCGATATGAAAACAATATGTAAACAAACAGTTCAAGCCGAAATTTTAAAGCGGGAGCAATTTAATATCTGTAGAATAATTACGAAGTTTATTTTATTAGTCCTAGCGCTTCCATTCGGCGGTATAGTTTTGTTCTGCTTAAACCCAGCATTTTGGCGGCTTGCGATTTGTTGCCCCTTGATATTTTTATTGCTCTTTCAACTAATTCTTTCTCAATTTGATTTATGAATAATTCTAAATCGATTGGTTTGTTATCTCGTTCTTTTTTTGCGGAGGCATCGAAAAATTGTCTTAATCGTAACGGTAATTCCGGCAAAGTTACAAGCGAAGAATTACTATTCTTGTGTGCTTCAATTACCAATTCTTCAAGTTCGTCGAGATTACGCAGCCAATTGTGTTGTACTATTACGTCCATTGCATCTGCTGTAAATCCTGCTCTCTGATGTTCAAGTTCACGATTTTGTTCCTCCAAGAACATTTGAGCGAGAAGAGGTATATCTTCACGTCTATTTCTTAACGCAGGTAATTCAATTGTTATCGTACCGAGTAAAATAGGAATTGATTCATGGTTCGTCCACTCACTAGGATTGACAGTAGATGTTGCAATAATCCGCAAGTTGCGCGGGGCTGAATTTATAAAATCTACCAAAGTTCCTAACAAAGAATCCGGTAACTTATCTGCATCTTTGAGCAATAACGTATGACGTCTTATGATCTGCTCTTGTTGAAATTTATTGCGAAAGGCATAAATTGTCGATGTAATTAAATCTTCACTTAAAACCGAACATTCTATTGGTATGATTGCACCTGTAGGACGATCAGATTCTTGACCTGCATAATGAATTGCAGTTGCAAGATGCTCCTTGCCGGTACCGATTTCACCGATAATAAGTACCGAAGCCGACGATTCAACTGCTAATCTCGCCTGACGCCGTACTCGTTGCATCGATTGAGAACTGCCTATCATGCGTTCCCACTTAAAATGACCAGCTTGACGGCGTAAAAAAACTGTCAATGTTTGATGAATATCTGTAGCGAATTGACGCTGTAATTCCGGCGGTTGAATGCTTTTAATTTCTGATGTATTAGCATCGGATGATTCTACCAGTACAATAATTCCAGACGGTTCAAGCGGAATAAATTCTGCGACTCTTCGGCTAATTACATTGATTCGGTCTATTGAAAGTATTGCATAGAATTTTTGATTTTCTATCTTTTTGGTAACATTTTTAGAATCGGCAGACACCGGACTCAATGCAGAATTACGTTTGATAATATAGTCGAATATTTCCGGAGGCGGTGCAAGTGCTGCGGCTACAATTTCATGACGTAATCGGGATGTCGATACACGATAACGCAACCGTTGACCAATAAGATTTTTAGCCTCACATCCTGTCCATCGTTCAAGTTCGTTGTTGCAAAAAATCAAACAAGACGTTTCGTCCAAAATATAAATCGGTTGTTTAAGCGAATTAAAAAATTTTACTAAATTCGACGGTCGAATCTGACTTGGCATTTGACTAGACTAAATATAATTATTCAAAATAATATACTGCTGCTCTCACTTAAATTTTCGGTTTGAACTGCAATTTCATAATACGATTCATGTATTTTTTGGGGAAATACGAATTACACAATTACACAATTACACGAAATACGGAATATAAAAATACGAAAATATAAAACACACGAAACACACGAAAAAAATATTATACGAAAAAAAATATAAAACAATATTTTTCGTAACAGTCTATTTTGACATTTTTGTTTTAATTTTTTTTGAACACAAACCGCACAAAAACAAACACGAAAAACACGAAAAAATTTTTAGATAATTTTTGTGTATTTAGTTATTTCTTGTGTGTTTCGTGATCTCAAAAAAACAAAAATGCCGCGGAAATATTACAACTTTTTTTTCAAGAATATAACCATGTCAAAAT
>JAITKS010000252.1 GCA_031278315.1 Planctomycetaceae bacterium
CCAAGAATCCGACGGAATCAACACGACTCTAAAAATCGAATCATTATCCAAATCAGACAAAGAATACTTAAAACAAATCCCAATTTCACCTCATTCAAAATACGTATTTTAAAATTCTAGTTTTTTATTTATCAACCGCAGAGAACACAGAGAAAGATGATTTTGTAATTTTAGATTTGTAATATATCAGTGGAATATTTTTTTTGACAGGATAGACAAGATTACAGGATTTTTAAATAATAAATTTGAAATATTTGAGAAATTTTAATAAACATAATAATATATTTAATATTTTAAATATGATATTAATATTAGTATTTGTAAAAAAATTGTTAGTTCTTTTTTAATAAATTCTATAACTTACAAAATAGTCACAGATTACATTGACAAATTTTAAATATTATAATACGGAAAAATTGTTTGTTATATGTTAGCTCACTGTATCAATACTGTCGATAAAAATTTGAATTTTAAAGTTCAAAATAAAAAAACGACTTTTTAGACAATATTCAAACATATTTTCAACAACTTTTTTCTACTCGATAGTATATTCAATATATTTGAAAAATACGTAAACTTCAAAAAATTTCTAAAGACATTGTTATTAGTGGTTAGTTCATATACGGAGATTAGCACGGATTCTAAAGTTCAAATCACTAATTAACTAAGTTATGGTTTCAAGTTTTGATTCTTTTAATTTATCATTTAAAAATCCTGTCAATCCTGTAATCTTGTAATCCTGTCAAAAAACAAAACTAAAGATGCGGTCGAGACGACCGCGTTCCCGCAAAAAAATAAATTATTCCACTGATATATTACGAAAAAACGAATTTTAAAGCATAATTGATATATCACAATCACTACACATTTTCCAACATCCTTTGTAACGCAATTAAAGCACTTTGCGCGACTTTTTCCTCAACACGAATAACATTGCTCAAATTGCCGTTTTCTATTTTCACTAACGCATCCGCTAAATTCTCAAGCGTTATTAACCCCATCGTCGAACAATAACTCGGTTGAAACGCAAGATTCACTACTAACTTGTCCCGATTCTGCTTTGCAATCCTATCAACAAATCTGCCCTCCGTACCAACCGCCCAACTCGATCCCGCCGGCGATTCCATTATCCTCCTTAAAATATACGCAGTCGATCCCGATTCATCCGCCTTGATTACTACTTCACGCTTACACTCAGGATGAACAATAACCCGCACATCTGGAATAATATCTCTTATTTCATCAATATGCTCAGGCAGAAATCTCTGATGAACACAACAAAAACCATCCCACAACAAAATTTTACTTCTGCGAATTACATCAACATTATTACCGCCCAATTCAGCCTCCTTACAATGCCAATCTGCAATTTCCGTCATCGAAATTCCCATTTTAATAGCAGTATTGCGTCCAAGATGCTGATCTGGAAAAAATAAAACTCTACGCCCCCTCGATAACGCCCACTCTAACACAGCTTCCGCATTGCCCGAAGTACACGAAATACCGCCGCGCTCGCCGCAAAACGACTTTAACTCCGCAGACGAATTAACATACGTAACCGGAATAATTTCATCAATGTCAACCGCCGCCGATAATTGCTCCCAACAACTCAAAACAGATTCATAATCCGCCATGTCCGCCATCGAACAACCCGCCAAAAGATCAGGAAGCACAACATCAACTCGACGCCCGCTGCGTTTAGATATATTCAACGGACTGTTCGCCAAAATATCCGCCGTCTCCGCCATAAAATGAACCCCGCAGAAAATAATAACTTCCAACTCGCTGCCCCTGTCACTACACGACGAAACCGAACGCTCCGCCGCAATCTTACTAAGCTGAAAACTATCACCAATTAAATCCGCATGAGCAATAACATCCTCACACTGATAATGATGACCAAGTATCAAAAGACGATTCCCAAACCGCTCTTTCACAGATTCTATTATTTTATGTAACATTTACACTATATGTATATTAGTGGTTAGCGTATAACGGTTAGCGGCTAATCCGCATGCGGAAATTATCACCGGTAATAAGTTCAAATCACTAAGCACTATAAACTAACCTCTATATCTGACCGCCCCTTCAGGACTAGTTTGATTAATACCTAAAATTCATAACCCAATTCATAACCCAAAAAAATTGAAAGACAAAAAATTCACCGCTATATTACGTTTATTCTTATTTTCAATTCAAATTATTTTAATTATTTTAATGACTTTAATACCTCCGCTGCGGCATTTATTGTTTGATTGATTTCTTTTTCTGTAATTACCGTTGACATGAAAAAAGTTTCAAATTGACTACACGGAAAATAAAACCCCCGCTCCAACATTTTCCAAAAGAATTCAGCATATCGTTTCGTGTTGCACTTTGATGCTGAATCCCAATCAGAGATTTTACTCGAAAAACATCCCCCCGTTGAACTCGTTGCAGTAGAACGTTCAACAATACCGCCATTAAAAGTAGTTCCCGAAATTCTGTAAATGTCAGTCTTGCTGTCAGTATCGCTCAAGAAAAATAACGTCATCATTGATCCTATTTGCTCGACCGTTACAGGAATATGCGCCTCACGTGCGGCGTCTTCTAAACCCTCTGCCAACATCGCCGATTTTCTCTCTACAGCTGCAAAAGGATCAGTTTCATTTAGCACTTTCAACGTTGCAATTCCTGCTGCCATCGCTAACGGATTTCCGCTTAATGTTCCAGCTTGAAAAACTTTTCCAGCCGGTAAAACATTATTCATAATATCTTCTCGTCCGCCATAAGCGCCGACAGGTAAACCTCCGCCTATTACTTTGCCTAGCGTCGTAATATCAGGTAACAAACTAAACCGTGAACCTGCCCCGCTTTTGCCTACACGCCATCCGCACATCACTTCGTCGAAAATTAAAATTGAGCCGTGTTCTTGCGTCAGATGTCTCAATTCATACAGAAAATTCGAATTGCCGATAACACATCCCATATTGCCTGCAACCGGCTCAACAATCACCGCTGCAACCTCTTTGCCGATACGATGAAAAGTATCTTTTAACGTATCAACATTATTATACGGCAGAATAATAGTGTCTTGCACGGCGCCTTCTGTAACTCCGGGCGAGTTCGGTACACCAAGAGTAGCAGCCGAACTCCCCGCCGCAATTAAAAGCGAATCAACATGACCATGATAATTACCAATAAACTTTATGATTTTTTTACGTCCGGTAAATCCGCGAGCTAATCTGATAGCACTCATCGCCGCTTCAGTACCGGAATTGACAAAACGAATTTTCTTTATCGACGGAATAGTATCAATAATAATTTTCGCAAGTGTATTCTCAAGCTGCGTTGGAGCTCCGAAACTCGTCCCTTTGACTGCTGCGGCTTGAATCGCAGCAATAACTTGAGGATGAGCATGCCCAAGAATCATCGGTCCCCACGATTGTACATAGTCAAGATAACGATTGCCGTCAACATCATAAAGATATGCACCTTCGCCGCGATCAAAAACAATCGGATCACCGCCGACTGCATCAAATGCCCGCGCCGGACTATTTACACCGCCCGGCATCAATTGACAGGCTTCCCTAAATATTATATTGCTGTTTTCGCGGTTTAACATTTTTATTTTATTTGCTAAAGTTAAAGTAAAAATTAACGATTCCCAAATTAAAAAAACAATGAAATATTACAAAAATTTGTAATATTATTTCAGCCGAATATTTGTTTTTTCAACTACACCTATTTGGATTTTCTGTTTGATTTGTCTGTTGTCTATCTAATTGGAAACTGACTTTCCAAAAAAAATTCATAACAAATATCCTTATTTTCAAGGTTTTTTCAATGTATTTGAATTAAATACACTTCTACACACCCATCAAAGATACACGTTTATTAGCGGTTAGTTCACATGCGGAAATTAGTACCGGCTTTAAGTTCGGATCACTAGTCATTATACACGATTATTCCGATTGCCCTTTCAAGGCTGGTTTGATTAGTCCTTAAAATTACTACATATAACGATGACTGCAAAAATTTCACTAATATACTACAAGAAATTAAGTTTAAAATTTTTGGAATGTACAGGTATAAAGTTTGTAATATTATAAAATTGGTCTTTACTTTGTTTTTGATAATTTGTACTATTCGCCTAATTCACGAAAAGTAATTCGATCACGGATGTTGAAATTTAAGTACGAGAATATTTCACCTATACTTAATTAACATGATATTAGTGTAACGAAATTATTATGTAATTCCAGATACTCTAATAATTGCAATTATAATTCAAGCTTACTGAATAGAATCGAGTGATATTAATTGTGTGTTTGAAATGTTCTTGTGAGAAATTTCGATAACAGGTATCAGTGCTTGTCGGAAATCAGTTTTTTGTGCTTTTAATTCACGAAATTCAAGATTCATAAACAGCTCTTACTTAAATTTTCGATTCGAATTGTCTGCTTACATTCAGAAAACAGACTTTTTAATGAATAACTTTTGAATCGCATACCAGATGTTCGAGTTGCAGACGAAATAAATTTTGTTTGACGGCAATTTTGATTTCGTTAATTCGATTAGATTATATTTCAATTTTTAATGAAAAAACGAGAGGGTTAGCAATGTCAGATATAAAAAAGATTGATCATGTTTTGCAAGGTGTAATCAAGTCAGCTCAATCATTTGGGCTTTCAGTTGATTTACCGATAGGTCAACAAATATTATTGCTGGGCGATACTTTTTATGGTTACCGCTTCACTGCAAAAGAATTTACAGCAGTATGGTCTGCGTCAGATCAGATATTAAATATTTTCGATAGCGGAGGAAAACGGCTAGGATGCTCTGTCGTAGATTCTCTATTTGAAAATAAAACAACATCGGAAAATTCTATTCGAATCACAAATCAAAGTGATCGCAATGCTGCATAAACAATGCCGAAAAAAAATCAAAGATGTTATTTGTAAACAATTGGTAATTTGTGAGAATTGCTAAAAACGTAAAGTATCAGCGGAATATTTAGTTTTTTGAAATCACGAAACACACGAAATAACAAAATACACGAAAATTTTTATTTCATATTTTTTTCGTGTATTTCGTATCTCAAAAAAATAAGATTCGTAATATAGCGGAATCTCTCAAAGGTTTCAAATTACAGTATATTTAAAATACCATTTTTAAACATCACAATAATTTTCTTATTAACGATTAACTTTAACAATTAACAACTAACCAACTAATTTTTATGACCGATAATAAACATGCATCTTTATTCAATTTATCGGCTGATAAGACTGATAATAACAAGACTGATAATAAAAGTAATCAGCGTAAGTTTACGGATTGGCATCGTGCTTTTGCTAGCGCAATGCAACTTGAACTCAAGAAAACCGGCAATGAATTCGATTATAA
>JAITKS010000259.1 GCA_031278315.1 Planctomycetaceae bacterium
GGTCAATTTGTGCAAGCGGAAGTAAAAACTGCAACCGGACGAGTTGACGCTGTTATTAAAACATCGGATTCAATTTTTGTATTTGAATTTAAGATGGAAAACAACGGCACTGCCGAAGATGCTCTTGTACAAATTAACTCCAAAGATTATTTAATTCCTTACACAACTGACGAGCGAAAAATAATCAAAATCGGCGCAGAATTTAGTGAAAAAGAACGAGGAATAAATCGTTGGAAAATTGAACGATAAATAACTTCGGGGAGGGGGAAGGGGAATTGTTACTCGCCCCGAGTGGGGCGGGTTATAATCCTGTTGCCCTTTCAGGGCGAGTTGAGTTTAAAACGAATACCGAAATTTAAAGTGTGAAAAGTATATATTACTGAATTTCTAAAAAATATTTTAGCCTGAACACTGGTGTCCCGACTGCATTATTTTTGTACGAAAAATGTCTAAATATGCGGTCGAGACGACCGCGTTCTTGATAACAATGTTCCTGATAACAATAAAATTATCATGCTTATCACCTCTGAAAAATTGACAAATTATTTATTTTCCTGATTCTTTTTTGTCAAATTCAATATATTTTAGTAAAGCTTCACGTTTGTCTGGTTTGATTTTTAATTCTACATGATTCATTTTGTCATCTAGCTGAATCGCAATTTCGGCTTGAATTCGTGATTCTTTTTTCATTCCGAGTTGATATAAAATTATTGCAAAAGCTGCACGAATTGAAGCATTATTCGGATAAAACTTTATCGCTTCCCGATAAATTTCAATTGATGATTTTGCCAAATCGGCATTTTTTAATCTTCGTCCGGCTTCAGCGCGTAATTCTGCACAGCTATATCGTATCATTCCTGAACGCGGTGCAAGTTTCATTGCTTTGACTTGAGATTGCTCAACGATTTCATACCATTTTTTATTATGCGGGTCTTGCAGATAACAAAGCATCGCCATTCGCATCAAACGTTCTTGAATTGTTGCCGAATAAGGATCAATTTTCGCCGCTTCTTCTAACAATAATACTTGAGCATTAGCGTCTGTTACGAATTCTAATTTGGATAGAATCTCATTTGAACTTATTACAGGATAAAAACTAAAGAAGTTAATAAATAAACTAAAAGTAATAAATACAACAGAAATTCCATATCGTAACCAAGTTTGTAAATCGGCGAACACGGCTGAAGTCCGGCTGTTAGCAAGAATCGATAAAAATAACCAAATCAGAATTACTGTATTTGTCATCGTTATGCCGCTTGTCGCCGAAAGATGAACGAACAATACAATAAGAACGGCTAAAATCACTACAGAAGGAATCTGCTCAAATCGATTATTATCAACAAATGCAAAAACAAGAAAAACAATTGTCGATGCTATTATCGTATCCATTCCAAGCGGAGATTCAGAATACAACGACAAGAAAAACGCAACATAACATCCAATCAAGCCGCCGATATAATACGGAAATAATCCGCCCGAAGATTGATTATTACAATTCGAATCATTCGGCGTAATTTGTGTTTTTTGTTCCGAAATAAAAGATGAATCCGCACAATTTCGATGATTAGATATAGAACCTTTCCGAGTTCTAAAACAAATTAAACCGACTGCAAAAATGAATAATATCATGGAAGGAATCCCGCAAGTTGACGCAATTTCTACTATAAAATTGTGAGGATCAGAAATCTCTTCACTTGAAATCGGCAGTTTATAATGAGTATAAACGTGTTTGAAATTACCAGTGCCGCAGCCGAAAATCGGATAATCGTGAATTATGCCCATTGATGCTGTCCAATATTCTAATCTAAAACCAAACGATTTTTTCGCACCGTTGATTATATCTTTGCCTGAAGTCATATTTATTGCTGTTATGCCGACAATAAAAATTATCGTTACAATAAATAGGAATCGTTTTATTGTCTTACCGATTTTTCGTTGCAGTAATAATAGTCCGAGTAATATTACACCGATTGCAACGGCTATAAAACCGCTGCGGCTTTTTGTCAACACGAATCCTAAAAAAATTATTGAGGTAAATATTCCAAAAATTATTTCATTCGTATATTTGAATTTTGCAATTTTAATTTCGTTGTTGCCGAGAGGATTAAATTTTCGGTTTGAAAGACCAAGAGTATAAATTCCTAAAATCAAGATTAACCAACTTCCGAGTAATCCGCTTAATGTGTTGCTGATTATGTAAGTTCCAGTAGGCAAAGCAGTAATAAGACGTGAATAAACTAAATCCCATTCCGGAGTTCCGGGTTCGATAGTTGGGTCTGCTTGTTTGACAACGTTGATCGGGTTTTCTTTGACGAGTTGTTTTATTTTCGGAATGTCAACAAATTGCTGATTTATTGCTAGACAGGATTCAACTAAAACTACTGCCGTTACAACCAACAAAATAGCGGCAATAATTTTGGAACCGTGAAGTAATTGTCTGAAAACGAACCATGCCGCTGCTCCGAGAATCCAGACTGACAACATATTAAGAGTAGGACGCGGAGCAGCACCGTGTAACAAATTCCAACATGTTGATAAAAGTACATAAGCAAAAAATAAATAAACTGGAATATCAAGACGTGTAAATATCAACTTGGGAGTTTTGTGTTTAAATAGAATTGGTGCCGATGTCAAAAAGAATGCGAAAATAAGCCAAAAAATAGCAGGAAAATGAACTATTCCGCTGCGTTCATTTAGGTCGCCGGAAAGAATCACGGTCAAAGAAATGAGTCCAGACAAAACAGCACCGCTGATCCAAGTTAAAGAAAAACTATTAGACGGAGACGATAAACTATTCGTGTTATCTTGAGCAGCAATAGTTTTGTTTTCGTGTGAATACGATTTCGTGTCTATAGAAAAAGAATTTTGTCCTCTTATATCTTGAGCTTTCCGGTTATGATTTGATTTGTTTTTCATAAGTAATTATTGTATTTGTCTATTCTGTTATTGTTTTTGTTTTTTGTAAAACTGTAATTTTCGTAATATATCAGTGAAAATTTTTCAAAGGTTTTAAGTTCATTTTTCACTAACAGTATTTTCCGAACTACACAAACTTAGCAGCAATGAATCGCCAAAAAAGTTGAAAAACAAAAATTTCACTGATATATTAATTTTCTAAAAAAATGTCTAGTATTCACAGACAGGTGAGTTAAAAAGAATAATCTGCATCTCAAATTTTCGCGGTATTATTCTTACTTGACGTAACAATTTTTTTGCAGTCGGGTCTAATGATTCAATTGTTATTTTCAACAAATGAGTTATCGGCATTTTGCCCTAGCATTTTACCCTAGTGTTTGATCGGTTAAGTCTAACAACGCTATACAACCTGATATACAACTCTGCGCCGTTTACTTTCGGTGAACAGATATATTACATTATTTTTGTCATGTAACAAGATCGGTAATATACTCATTACACTTTAAGTTTCAGTTTTCGTTTTAAACTAAACTCGCCCCGAAATGACAATTGGCATTAGGGTAGAACAATGATCTACGTAATTATACAAGGCGAATTTTTGTACAATTTTTTGACTCGAAAATTACATACAAACAATAAAAATTGCCCTTGCATTTGATTCGAATAATTGTTACTCTACGCACGTAATTTGTCATTTATTTTGCAAATTATTATTGACTCGTATTCAACTGCTCACACCTTAATTTTGCTCACGCCTTAAATTTGCTCACGCCTTAATTTTCAGATCGAGCCGACAATTCAAGTGGAGACTAGTTTGTAAATACAGTTCAAATTTACACTATAAAATTTACATTATGAAATTTGCACAAGATAAATTTGCACAAGATAAATTTACACAAGATAAAGTTTAAATAGAAGTTAAAAATATCTGGTGTAATTAATGTACTCAACCTAATTTTAATTCCGACATTAATTGTTTTTTAATTTATATGTTTAATTTTTTTTTCAACTCCGGTCAATCTCAATTGGAACGTGACGGCAATTCTTTATCGTTGAAATCGAAACCTACCGCAGTTTCTGCTACGAATAATATTCAGACTGAAATTGAAGAAACTTTAAGTTTTGACGGTCCGCCGGATTCAATGATTACAGTTGCCGGTCGAGTTTATCTTTATTTTGCCGGTAACGGTTATTTAGGCTTACAAGCCGATCCGCAAGTTATCGCAGCGACTTGCGAGGCGGTACTACGTTACGGTATCGGAACTGCGACAACACGAACAGCATTTACTTCTCCGCCTGTTTTTCAAGTTGAACGTTTAATTACAGAAATGATCGGAACAGACAGATCGTTCTATACCGCTTCAGGTTATATCGCAAATCAGATTCTTGTTGAATCAATCGAAGGAACGTTTGACAGAATTTTTATCGATGAAGCATCACATTATTCTTTATTCGACGCTACTAAGCGAATTCGCAATCCGCGATGCCGTCCGATAAAGTTTCAGCATCGAAACGTACAAGACTTGCACGACAAACTTGAGTCAAATCTTCAGTTACATGAACGTCCGCTAGTAATTACAGACGGAGTTTTTTCATTGCTTGGAACGATTGCACCAATTCAAGATTATGTCACGCTGCTGACAAATTACGACAATGCGTCGTTGTTAATTGATGACGCTCATGGTTTTGGAGTGCTTGGTACAAATGGATTAGGAACTTTTGAATATTTCAATATTAGTCCGGCTTTGGCGAATCGGACTACTCAAGATTCTATTGACGACTTTCATTTCTGTCCGAATAATATGTCTGATATATCGACTAATCTTTATCAATCATTTTCGCTTTGTAAAGTAGTCGGCGGCAGCGGCGGAATAATTCCGGGCAGCGAAATGTTTATTCAGCGTATTAAAGATCACACAACTGTTTATCACGGAGCAAGTGCACCGGCAAATCCGATTGCAGCTGCAACGGCAACCGCTTTGTCAATCGCCGCTAAAGGTGAGTTGAGAAAAAAATTACATGAAAATACTGAATTATTGAAACGAAAATTACGGGAAATCGGAATTGATGTCGATGATAATCCGTTACCAATAGTTATTTTGACTCTCGGTTCGGCAATGAATATGAGACGGATACAAAAAGAATTATCAAATCGCGGGATCCTTGTTTCATATTTACCGCGATACACAGGATTAGGTTCACAAGGAGCTTTAAGAATCGCCGTTTTCGCAACTCATACTCCAGAAATGATAACAGAATTAACTGAAACATTAGGTAAGATCATTTGAATAAATTGTAGTAAATTACGCCGTTAAAAATTAGGTTGAAATACACGAAAATTGTTATCAAAAAATAGTAATATACCAATTACACTTTAAAATTCGTTTTTTAGTAATATATCAGTGGAATATTTTTTTTATTAACCACAGAGGACACAGAGAACACAGAGAAATCAGATTTTGTAATTTTAGA
>JAITKS010000349.1 GCA_031278315.1 Planctomycetaceae bacterium
AAAGATGCAGGCGGGACGCCTGCGTTCCCGCCGGCTAAAATATTTTTTAGTAATTCACTTAAATTGAAAATCTAAAATTACAATCTCTGTGTCCTCTGTGTCCTCTGTGGTTAATAAAATAAATTATTTCACTGAATACGTTACTTTATTTTTTAGTACAAAAATCGATAAAAATATAACGCCGATTTTCCGGTAAACACCAATCGAAAAGAATAGAATCAAGAAACCCGAATAACGCTTTCATACATTCGTTTAATCCGAAAATTCCGACAAAACCAACAGTCCGATAATTCTGATCGAAATACTTTGAACACAATATCCGTAACTCTTCAAATTGCTGATAACGCCAACTTTTTCCGTGTTTTCTAAACATTTTTCTTGCCCAAGTATGTAAACCCGCCGCAACAAGATTTTCTGCAAATAATAATTTTCCGTCACTTTTTAACGCTTTGTGAATTTGTTCAAACATTTCATGTTCCGCATTTTCATGAACTCTCGCTACTCCCCCAAGAACAGACTTAAAACAAATTACATCAAAATGATCCTCATAAGGAATATTTAATGCGTCAATTGCTTCATATCTAATTGATTTTTTCAATTCAGGATATTTACCATGAATAACCGAAGCGGCATTTTCAGGATTTTCTAAATCCGAACAAATAACATCCGCACCCAACGAAGCAGCCCAAAGCGAAAGACCTCCGCAACGTCCGCCTAGTTCAAGTACCTTTTTATCTTTTAATAAATTTAAATTGCGATCACATGAATTTTCTGCCCGCACCGAAGTCCTGCATACCGGAAAACAAATTTTACTGAATACACTTTTACACTGCCGAATCTCATAATCCGATTCGTATAATACTCTACTTTTATCCGATATCCGCAAACACCGCTCCCAAAAATAAACCGCCTTCGACCAATTGAATTTGTCCCATTCAATAATATCCGAAATAGTAACCAGCTCTTTATTATTTTTCATAATATCGACAATTATTAATCCGATCGCCCTTTCAGGATTTCGGTTTGATTAATCTTTGAAATTCATAATCCAAGAAATTTGAAAATAAAAATTTCATTGGATATATTACATTATTTATTCAACAAAATATCTTTAATTGAATTTGTGACGTAAAATAATTCGTCATTTGTCATGAGCGGAAAAATCGGCAGCGAAATACCGCCTTGCCATCGGCGTTCAGCATTAGGAAAATTTTCCGGCAAAAGATTATATTGCATTCGATAATAAGTCATTCGATGCAGCGGTTTGTAATGAACCGAAATACCAATTCCGCGAGCGTTAAGTTGTTTAATAAATTCATCACGGCTAACAGGCGATTCCTCTGTTAGTACAATAGGAAAAAGATGCCATGAATGTTCATGCCAATTACATTGTAGAGCAGGCAAGTCTAATTCTTTTAATTGTTCTAGTTCTTCAAAATAATGTTTTGCGCATCGTTCACGTTCTTTTCTGAATTCTTCAGCGCGTTCAAATTGTGCCAATCCGACAGCTGCATTTATATCAGACATATTGTATTTGAACCCCGGAGCGATAACATCGTATTCCCATTTATTCATAGTAGTGAAACGGTCCCAGATATCGCGGTTTATTCCGTGCAGTCTCATACATTTTATACTTTCATAAGTATCTTTATTTTCAGTAACGATCATTCCGCCCTCGCCGCTTGTTATTGTTTTATTCGCATAGAAACTATAGCAAGTGATATTTCCAAAACTACCGACATACCGTCCGCTATATTTTGTTGGAAAAGCATGAGCAGCATCCTCGATCACCTTGATATTATGCCGCCTGCAAATTGGTAAAATTTGAGACATGTTCACACTTTGACCAGCATAATGCACTAAAATAACCGCCTTGACATTGGGATGTTTCTTAATACCAGCTTCTAAAATTTCAGGTGAAAGTAACGAAGTTTTATATTCGACGTCGAGAAAAACGGGGTCCGCGTTGAGGTAACGGATAATTTCGGCGGTAGCAGTGAAAGTCATAACGGGTACGAAAATTTTATCACCGGCTTTAATGCCGATAGAATTTACAGCAAGATGTAACGCTGCCGTACATGAATTTACTGCAAGAGCATATTTCACGCCGATAAAATCAGCAAATTTTCGTTCAAATTCTAAACACATATTGGCGGTCGTAAGCCAACCGGATTGAATAACGCGAGTAACATATTCTAATTCGCGTCCTGAACAATCTACTTTAGAAAAGGAAATTTTCATATTCAAAAAATATTTGTTGAATGTTATTTTTTAACGATTACGTATAATGTCTTAAAAATAAGACACAAATCGATCAATAGTGATTGATTTTGTATGTATTCTTTATAGAGATCGAGTTTTTGAGGCAGTATTTTATTGCGATAGATAATATTCGGATTACTTGATGTTGTTAGAATTTGCTCTTCATTTCGATACATTATTGAAGCGTTATCAGTTATTCCCGGTCTAACTTGATGAATGATTTTCCAGTGTTCAGGAAATACGTTGACCCATTCGCGAACTTCAGGACGAGGTCCGACAAAACTCATATCGCCAATCAAAACGTTATACAATTGAGGCAACTCATCGATTTTAGTTTTACGTAAATACCAACCGATTGATGTTATTCGTGATTGATCGCCGGCATGAAATTGATCACGCTGCGAAATATCACAAACGTGCATAGAACGAAATTTATACAAAACAAAATCTTTGCCGAAACGTCCAACCCGTTGTTGACAAAATAAAATCGGTCCCCTTGATGTTATTTTAATTAAAACCGCAGCTGTTAAAAAAATTGGTATTAATAGTATCAATCCAAAGATTGATAAAAAAATATCAAATAACCGTTTTAACATTATTTCAGCGTTTTAAGGTTAAGGTTTTTTTGTAATATCTCATTGGAATTTTTGTTTCTTTTGAGATTACGAAATAAACGAAATAACAAAATTCACGAAAAATTTTATTTCATCTTTTTTTTGTCTATTCTTTTTTTCATCTATTTCGTATTTCAAAAAAATAAGGTGAAAAATAAGGTTAGTTTTAAATTTATCACTCCAAAAAAGTGACAAACAAAAATTCCGCTGATATTATAAAAATAGTAATTTTGCACAATTTATTGTATTCGATCAGCTAACGGGAATTGCCGCTCTTTTTCGGATTTCATAATAAAAAGCGGGAGCGTTATGATTCCAAGTAATGATCCGATTCCATAACTCAAATGAATAATAAAAAATGTCAGACATAATATAGGAATATGCTTATATTGTTTTTCGCAAGTCTGAATAGACGAAATAAACGTTAGAAGAAAATATAAACCGAGCATTACAAACCATGTCCATAATAGAATCTGAAAAACCGTACCTAAAAACGGTAAACCAATCAGAGCTAAAACAAAAATTAACGGTACAAAATGACGAACTTGTAATCCGTAACCGGTTATCCATGTCGAGTAAATATTCCACTTGCCGTTGACCGCACAACTTTGAATGATTCCGCGAAATGTAGAACGGCAAAAATAAATAACACTAATATCCGGCGATAATACAATTTTACCTCTATTTTTTCTAACTCGTGAAAATAATTCTGAATCTTGATTACGTACTAATCGTTCATCGAAATAGCCGAAACGCTTGAAAAAACCGCCCCGAAAACAGCCGAATGGAACACAATCAGATTCACGTTCAGGCAAACGGTATTTACGGCGGTAAACCGCTGCCATGCCAAACGGATGACTCGCAGCCGCTGAAATAATATGACCCGCAAGACAAGGAATACTTGGTTCAATTTGCCAGTAACCGCCGACAACATCAGCCGTAGTACGGTTCAAAACCTCTAAACATGACGAAATATAATTAGATGAATATTGACAATGACAATCCAAAATAAAATAAGCGTCTATTCCTTCTGAATAACGTTTAAGCACAAGATTATTACTAATCGGTTTAATCGCATCGGGGTTGTCAACTAAAATAATTTGATGATTTCTTTTCTGATATTCTACAACAATATTTCGCGTAAAATCTGTACTCGCCCCATCGACACAAACTAAAACCGCATTGGGAAACGACGCCGTCTGCGTCAATATAGAGTCAAGACAACGAGCAACAAATTTCTCCTCATTACGCATCGGAACTATTAAAACAATTCGTTTATCTAAATTCATTTTGATTATAAAATAATTACGTATCATACTATGAATTTCAGCTCTTCAAATTCATAATTCAAAAAAGTTGAAAAACAAAAATTCAATTGATTTATTACAAAAAATTTCATTCTCTGCGATTTCTGTGATCTTTGTGATTTCTGTGATCTCTGTGATCAATAAAACGATTGGAAATAATTCGAGATGCAGACACGGCTGAATAGTAACAAAAAATTGCAATTATTCTGCGTTTACGTTCCAAGGCGGGACTGGGCGTTCTCCTTGAAATTTATTGATAAAAACGTATTCTAAAATTTGTTTCATATAGTCTGCAACGATTAACGAAGTTAAACGGTGCCGATGTTTTATTGCATTACTTTTCCATTGCTCGACAATAAATTTATTTTCGATACAAAATTTAATACTGTTTGCAAGACTTCTAACGTCGCCGGCTTTTAATATTTGACCGCATTGAAAACCTTCGATTAAATCTTTACTTCCGACGTTATCGCTTGCAATTGTGCCTAATCCGCAAAAAATCGCTTCGGCAATTGCAACGCCCCAACCGTCGTGCCGACTCGGTAACAACAAGATGTCGTTTTTTTGAATATATTCAAAAACTTCGGTGTTTGTACATTTACCAAGAA
Organism: Planctomycetaceae bacterium; assembly: GCA_031278315.1. Lineage (GTDB taxonomy): Bacteria > Planctomycetota > Planctomycetia > Pirellulales > Thermoguttaceae > WRKP01. Next base: position 4,792 of record JAITKS010000349.1, read on the forward strand.
AATGAATTTTCTGCTCTAATCCCATCGACCGTATTTGATCTGACAACTGAACAGTTCGATCAAAACCGAGTATATCACATGTCCAATTTAAGTTTTGTAAAGATGAAAATGCTTTGAAAATAAGGTCTAATCCTTTGCGGTAATGTTCCTGCAAACCGGCAAGATGAATAAAACGAATCGGTTCTTGTTCTGATTTAATTTGACGAGATGAAATTGTCTGTTGAGTTATCGTTATCGGTTGTAATGCCGGTTGAGTTATAGGTTGAGTTATAGATTGATCGACGCAATATAACATTGGGAAAATTTTTGTTTCATTAAATCCGAATCGATTAAACGCCGCTGCGCCTAGATTTCCCAGTGCTAATATAGCTGATACTTTTGATCTGTATTTCAATGCGTTCAATCGATAATTTAATTCTCTTGCCAATCCCATAAAAAAAGTATATTGACGCGGACGTTCCGAGAATATAACAAGTTTTGTATCCGTTGTTTTGATAATTTGAGGAATACAAAGTTGAAAGAATTTTTCGCGCGGTTGAAAACTCAGATAAATATGAATTGCATTTGCATTAGCAGTTATAATATCGCGTGCTAGACTAGAAGAATCATTAGTTTGATCCAAATATATTGAGTTGATTTTTCCGAGTTCGGGTGATTGTAAATTTAATCCTTTGTACATTGAATTTGTTTTATGCTCAAAAACGGCAGTAATTTTTCCCTGCCAAAGATGAGCCAGCTCTCGAAAAATTCCAGTATAATAATGACACGGGAACGCAAGCCAACAAACAATATCCATATTCATATTAAAAGACTCCAATTTGAATTTTCAATTTTCGTTACAAAAAATAAAACCGAAATTCATAATAACGAATTAATAACCGTTTTTTTTTCTGCATTTTATTTTTTGCATTCAAATGCGATTGCGTTTTTAAAACGTTCTTCTGATTCGACTGATTTGAACATTTCGTCTTCACAATCGTTGAAACTGCATTGTCGAATATTTACAAAACCTGTGTCTGTTAATTCTTTGTGTAATGATTTAGCGTCCCACATCCACAAATGAATCGAACCGAATATAAAATGCAGAGCAGCTTTCAAACCTTGTGTTCGTTCTTCTTTACAACCTGTATGGATACTTTTAATGAAATCGTAATTAGCGGTAACGTTCCCCGTATCTAATTCGTTGATATATTTTCTTGCCATTTGTTCCAAGTCCGGCAGGACGCAGCGAAAAATTCCTGTTCGGCTGCCTTTCAACATTTTATAAGTATTCCGAATAACACGCCGAAACGCATTGAGAGAAAAATGTTCAAGTACATGAGAACAATAAATGCCGTCGCAAGTGTTATCTTGAATCGGTAATCCTTTTTCGATATTTCCGTATTGAACATTGTTTGGAAAAATTACGTTGAGTTGACGGCGTAATAATTTTCCGAGCAGCGGAATTTTTTGTATTCGCAATGTCGGCGATGCATCGAAGTTAATCCAATTATCGGGTGCGCAAAGTCCGCAGCCGTATTGTACGTAAATTTTATTCATACAAAATTTCTAAAATTCAATTTAATTTTTGGTAACTAATTAATATAAAATTTGTAAATTCGTGTATTATTTTTGTGTGAGTTGATTCTTTTTATTTCGTTTTTAATTTTAAGCTGTTTTACGTAATTTCTCTTTTAGATTTGCTAATTGAAAGTACAAAGTTTGTTTTATTCTGCGCAATATTGAATTTATCACGCACTTAAATTTAGCGATTTTACAACCGTTTAACGCATTATAAAAATCTGTTACGTACCAAGGTAAATAATTAGAATTTTGTAAAAATTCGCGCTCGTCGTTACCGATACTTTCATGAATTTCAGCTAGCATGAGAGGCTGTTCAAATTTTGGAACATCGTTATAACGTGCTGCGATACTATGCAGCTTTAATTTGAGAAATAGTTCTTTCCATTGACCGTTATATTTATTGACAAGTAACAAATTTTCTTTAATGCGGTCATAAACAGCGGCAATATTTCTAAAATATCCTTTTTGTAAATTTAACGTAAGAGAGTTCGGAGTTACGCGGTACCAAAGTAATCGTTCCGGTACGAAAGCAATTTTCGGATTCAATGAAAGAGAATGCCAGTTGAATATTCCGTCTTCTACTCCGAATATTTCGGTTGGAAAACGTAATTGTCCGGTTTGGATAAAATCGGTTCGCCAAAGTTTCGACCATAAAAAACAATTCGCTAATAAATCTTCGGTAGTGAGTTCGTTACCTTTACCTTTAATAACGAAACGTTCAAATTTAGATTTTTGATGCTGATGATTTGTATCGTACAGAAAATAAGTCATGTCGGCGTTTTCGAGATCAGCGGTATTTACAGTTTTTTCGCATAGTGTTGGTTTCATTATGTCGTCGCTATCGAGAAAAGCGGTATATTCACCTCTTGCTAAATCTAGTCCGGTATTTCTTGCTGGACCCGGACCGGAATTTTTTTGATGAATTACAATCATTCGCGGTTCTTTCTTTACGTATTCATCTAGTATCTCCGCCGAGTGATCTGTTGAACCGTCATTGATACAAATGATCTCAATATCGTGCAATGTTTGTCTGATTGCTGAATCTAAACATTCGGCAAGATATTTCTCAACATTGTAAACAGGAATAATAACGGATACTTTAGGCATTTGATTTTGTAATTATTGTTAAACTGATTTAACTTAAATTTTCAGTTTGAACAGTTGAATTTGTTGAATTTGTTATTTAATAGGAACGATAAAAAAATCGATAATATATCTGTAGAATATTTGTTTTTCAAAAATTTTTTTGAGTTATGAATTTTCAAACTAATCTTATTTTCAACCTTATTTATTACGAAAAAATAAATTATTCTGCTGATATATTACAAAAATTGTAAAATCGTTGAATTACTGCAACACTAATCCACAATATTGCAAATCCGATAAGCATAAACGATAAAAAACATCGTGAAGTACATAAAATTGTCGAGATATGAACGATTAAAAAAATACTTAAAGAATTACTTTCTAAACAGGGCTTTGACATGAATAAATCTACGACAGCAAACTTTGCAAATAATCCGCAGATGAAAGCCCAAATTCCCCAATACAAGTAACCGCCGAGTAATCCGTAAGAAATATAACCGTCGGCAAAAGCACCTTCGGCGTTACCTCGTTTCAGTTCTTCGAGACGTTTAACGGGACTGACAAATGAATGTTCTCTGCCTAACGGAGGCGGTAAAATTTCATTGAAAAACGCACGAAAACCAGCTGTAAGTCCCATGTACTTTTCATGACGTCCAAAGTATGCAGCTATCCAAGCAATTTCTTTGCTCGCAGCATGACCGTAAATCGGCAGTGATTTAAGATACTTTAACTCTTGAGTTTTTTCTTGATTTATTTCATTGTGAAAATGCTCATCGCTGTCGATATAAGAATTAAATAAATCAATGTTCTTAAATGCAATTTGATTAGATTCATACTCGATTTGTTCGTACTCTGTTTGTATGAAAAAATTGTCGTTGACAGATTGCCGAATCGAATTGTAATTGGCAAGAATATTATAAGTTCGTGAATATAACGCTTCGATTCCGTGCCATCGTACTGAGCGTAAAGTAACGAAAAAAATCATACAATAAATCAACATGAAAATAATAATTGGAAAACAGATTGTTCGTACTTTGTGATGAGGACGCAATAATGCAACTAATGTCAAAGTTATTATAATGATAAAGCAGCTGACAACATAAGTGCGGAATCCGCTTGCAAGAAAAAAACCTGTTGTTACTGCTATCGATATAATTAACGTTACGATTATTGTATATCCTTGATATTGTTTGCCATTTTTACGAAATGTTTCAAACAAAAGCAACAACGAAATAAACGGAAGAATTAGAAAACAACTCGACACAATTCGATTTACAATCCGCATCGCAAGAGAAGTATGAATGTCGATCGTGTTTATTCGATCGCAAGCGTGATAACATTGCAAAAACATGAGATCAAACTCGCCGTATTTCATATATTGACACGTATAATATAGAATTATCGTTACAATAATAAAAACAATATAATTACAAAAACTGAAATTTGAAATACCGCTTTCATTATCATTATTATTATTATCTTTATTTTTATTTTTATCTTTATCTTTAGCTCTTAAAAAAAAGAACGATTTTATTGATTCGATATATTCTTTTTTAACAAGACAATAACCAATCCAAAACATTAAGCTAATAATGACAACACCGAAACCAATCATCATATCAATAAGAGTTGTAAGTCCCGGAATATCGGATGCGTAACGGTATTTTATCGTAAACTCGAAACAGAATAGCGCAAATGGATGTACAAATAAATAATACCATTTACCGTAATTCAAAGCCGATACGATAAAAATCAAATAAATTATTGTTATTGCTGAAAGCGTGTAATAAGCATACATAATTAAAATATTTCGTAACATTTGCCCCAACGGGACAACAAACATTAGCGCAGGACACCGCCCTTTCAGGGCTTTGGTTTGATTAATCCTTAAAATTACTACATATAACGATGATTGCAAAAATTCTATTGATATATTACTAAATTAGTTTTATAGCATAGACAGTTTAAGTTGTTGTTCTCTCTTTAAATTTTGTGCGGTAGAGTATTTTTGCAAGTAACAAATAATAGCGATGAAATTAAAAATTCGTCCAGCAGTTAAAGCAATTAAAATACCGATGCCGTTCCAATAATTTGATAATAAAAAGTAAGCTAATATCAAAATGATAATAATTTCGCAAATTGTTATTACGATACAAATCCATGATTTTTTTTGATCTATCATAACTTGCCATACGGCGGTACATAAAACGTTTATAAAGCTCCAGATTGCAAAAAAGCTTAAAATCAAGCTGTTATTCGAGAATTCGTTACCGTTTAATTTCATTAAAAATTTCGGGAATAGTATCATCGGCAGCATCATAATTAACGCTACGATTGCTTGCAGTCCTAATCCTTTTTTTACGGTTTGCCAATATTTTCCCTGATTTGTTCCGCCGATTTCACACAAAGTTGGAAAAAAAACTGTCGATAGTAACGCAGGAATAACAAAAAAGGCTATTTGAATATTTTGTGCAGCGTAGAACTCGCCTAATTTTTCTGCTCCGTTTGGTTGTAACCGGAGTATCATTTGTAATAACAATTGTGTTCCGATGTATAAAGTACATCCGAGCATTATTGGCAAATTCGAATTTAATAAAACAGACAGCTCACTGTAACAATTTGAGAATTTGTATCGTATTTTGTATTTATTCAAATTTTTGTAGATAAATAAATTGCTTATTACAATATTCAAAACGACACATGAAATCATAGCAGCGACAGCACCGGATTCGCCGAACCAATAAGTACAACCGACATGAATCGGTAAAGATAATATTCCAACTATTACGCTTATAATTGCAAGATTACGAAAGTCTTGAAAGCCGGTCATAACAGCAATTTGTGAAACTAAAAACATCATTAAAAATAGTAATAATGAGCCTAGCCGCATAACATGAGTTAATTCCGGCTTGCCGAGTATTTCACAAAGATACGGTGAAATTAAATAAAACGTTATTGCAGTAATTAATGAAACAAAAAATGTAAATATGTAAGTCATGCCGATAATTTGTCCTGTTCGTTCTTTGTTGGTGTGTAATAATTCGGCGATATATTTTGTTGTAGTCATTCCGATTCCCAAGCCGGAAATAGAAGCGAAAGTAATTGCTGTAGAACGTACTAATCCGATTTCGCCGAATGACTCTTTGCCTAATATTCGGGCGACAAAAATCATTGCAATAAACGTAAACACTTTACCGAATCCGTTTCCGACTACTGACCAAAACGTACCAATAATAATTTGTTTGCCGATTGACGGCTGCCGAATACGATGCAAAAAAGATTGGCAAACAGAGGGACAATATTTATTTGTTATTAGGGACAGGTTCAATTTAACTTCCTTGTATTGAATTTACGTATCGGACTATGAATTTCGGTGATACAAAAGCATACTCATACTCATAAAATAAGCAGGAGGCTCAAACCGAAAATTCAAATGAGAGCTGTGTAAAATAGATTGACAATCCGTTGCAGCGAAATCATTATGAGTTTACTCAAGTTAGTGAAATGATATTTGATTTCGGTTATCTTGTAGAAATGTCCGTATTTGATTTATGTTGTGTATTCAGATTTTGGTTTCAAGAACTTTCATACGAATACGAAATTTACAAGTGCCGTTATTTTAGCAAACCTGTAGTAATTGAGATCGAAATTATAATAACAGAAAATTTATCAAAAATAAATTCATTAGATATAAATTGAATACATTCGATTGATTATCATCAGCTGATTTTTTGTAACTGTTAATATTCCGAATAAAAATATTACCAACATGGACAGATTGCCGGTTAAAAAGAAATCAAATTATATACTCTTTCTACTTTAAAATTCGGTAATTTTTTTTGCGATACTCTTCCGCTTCCTTACTATGATAATATCCCGCATTGTCAAGTATCATATAAATTGTCTTTGCTTCAGGATTATTCTCTATCAATTTGTCCATCAAACGCTTTACCGATTCACTATTGACCGATGGACTAATGACCACTTCAACAGTATGAGTATCAATATCCAATGCACCGTTAATGTTTATCTGTATAAATATTTTGACGGAGATGTTCTTTCAATTTTTCCTTCTGCTCTTCTGTCAAATAAGATGGGCAACCATTGTAGTGAATTTCCAAAAGACCATTTTGATACCGCTTTCTTTATACAAGCGAAAATAACGGCGAATCGTATCGCAGTTCGCAGTCAAGCATAAAAATTAAAGCAAGATCAGAAACTTTATATCCGCGAGCAAGCGCAATCACTACACGAATACGATCCGAAAAACGATGACAGCGATTCTTGCAATACTGCGTTTGAAGTTCCTGAATTTGATCTTGAGAGATATTGTAACTCATAATTAAAATTGTTTTGTTGTTGACGAATTAAAAACAACTCGCAAATAATAACAATTCATAAAATACACGTCAAGACGGATTATAAAGTAAGAATGGTATATACTTTTCACACTTTAAATTTCGGTATTCGTTTTAAACTAAACCAGCCCTGAAAGGGCGATCGGATTATAACCCGCCCCAGCGGGGCGGGTAAAATCCCCTCAAAAACCTAAGCCCTGAAAGGGCGATCGGATATTGAGACTCATAACCAACGCAATGGAAACGGAACAATAATTGTTGTTAATAATTGTTGTCGTTATTTTTTACCGCCCTTTCTGGGTGATTTTATTTTATGCGTTAATGAATTGCTATTTGTCGTTTTTTGTCGGATTCTTCACAATA
>JAITKS010000370.1 GCA_031278315.1 Planctomycetaceae bacterium
TTGAAAAACAAAAATTCCACGATATATTCTCTCCTTTTCAATCCGGTTAAATCCGATTGAATTTACCAAACGTTGAGTATCCATTCTTTATTTTTTTGTATTCCATATCGGTAAACAAATAAATTTCTGTTTGCAAATCCAAAACAATTAGAAGCGTCAAGTAAAGACAGCAATCATTTACAACAAAACTATATTATGGGATTTGTTTTTCCTCAACATGACGGAAGTTTGAAATTAGATTTAACTGACGAATGGTACGACAAATTTGACGATGTTTCTGAAACATTAATGGAAAATAATGCCGTTCATGAAACTGATATGCAAATTGATAATCGAAACGTTATCGCGGAGACCAAGCAATGAAAATATTATTTGAGATGCCGCTTGCTAAAGAGGATCATCTTTTGCGGCGGTTTGAAGAGATTCACGACTATATTTATGCCCACGACGGACTTTCTCCGCAACAGGCATTAGAAGAATTTGTGAAAATTTTGTTCGTCAAGATTTATGATGAAAATAATTCACTCAATCAGTTTGCCGTTTCCGGCGAAGAATGGAAACAGTTAGAATCGGGAAAATCATCACAAAATTTCATCAAACGGATTACAAATTTATTTGACAAAACACAAAAAGAATATCAGGATATTTTCGATATAAATGACCGGATTAAAATCAGTCAAATTTCACTAGGATTTACTGTACAAAAACTTCAGGAGATTTCTTTGCTGGATTCTTCGCAGGATGCAAAAGGTTTGGCGTTTCAGAAATTTTTGTCTCATCGAGAAAAAGACCGTTTAGGACAATTCTTTACTCCCGAACCGGTCATTGATTTTTGTGTTGACATTATGCAGCCGGCAATTTATGAAACGATGATTGATCCGGCTTGCGGAAGCGGCGGTTTTCTGACTTCTGTTTTGAAATATCTGAAAGACAACAATAAAGAATTTGATATTTCAAAAATTATTGTTGATAATCTTTTTGGAACGGACATCAACAAAAGTATTTTGCGAATTGCAAAAATGAAATTACTATTGGAATTCAACGGAAGAAACAATTTATACTGTTTGAACTCTCTTGACAAGATCGAAGAAATACAGTCTTTTATTCCTTTCAACAAATTCGATTACGTTTTGACCAATCCGCCTTTCGGTGCAAAAATCAGCAACACTGCAATACTGTCAAAATATGATTTGGGTTACAAATGGACAACACGCAACAACGATTTTTGCAAAACGAAATCAGTTTATTCCAATCAAAATACGGAGATTTTGTTTATTGAGCGATGTTTGCAACTTTTGCGGGAAGGCGGACGTATGGGAATAGTGCTGCCCAATGGAAATTTTGAAAATCCGTCGTTGGAATATTTGCGTCAATATATCAGACGAAAAGCCAAAATTCTTGCAATTATTAAATTACCTCAAGAAACATTTATTCCTTACGGCACGGGTGTAAAAACGTCTCTTTTATTTTTGGAAAAAAATACAGCAGATACGAAAAAACAATATGTTGTGTTTTTCGGAAAGGTTACAAAATTAGGTTATCAAGGCAATAAAAACGGTACGCCGATTTACCAAAAAGATCATTATGGACAAATATTGAAAGACCAAAACAAACAACCTGTTCTCGATGAAAATTTCAGTATCGTTGCCGAACAATACAGAAGATTTCAGAATCATTTAACTCTCGATAATACAAATTCATTTTCTATTGATTATGGTGAATTGAATGGACGTTTTGATTTTGATTTTTATTCTCCTGAAAATCGTAAAATGTTTTCAGTATTAAGCAGCGGACAAACTGTTAAGTTAGGAGAGATTTGCGATATTATAAAGACGAAGACATCGAAACTCAAAGAAAATGATTTATGGATAGAATATGTTGAATTATCCGATGTGAGTGCGCATTCTTATGAAATAATAAATTCTACAACCTATCAGGTTCACGAATTGCCGAGTCGGGCAAGTTACGAAATCAAAGACGGTGATATTATCACGGCAATTGCGGGTAATTCCGTCGGAACAGTAAAACATGCAACAGCAATAGTGCCGCAGGAATTTGACGGCAGTATTTGTACCAATGGTTTTAGAGTATTAAGAAATTTCAAAATGGATTTATATTATTTGCTATATTTTTTTCAAACAGAACTATTTTTAAAGCAAATGTTTATGTATCGAACAGGCGCAGCAATTCCCAATGTTTCCGACATTGATTTTGCAAACACGTTGATTTATTTGCCGAAAACAAACGTCATTCAGGAAATTAGTACAAAAATGAAAAACGCTTTTGACCTTCGCCGTGAATCAAGAAAACAAATGGAAAGTATCAAAAACAAATTTTCATTGGAACAATAACAAATAGAACTGCCATTGTTAATTTTTACTTAACATAATTTTATTGTTACCGTCTCTTATTGGTTTCAAGTTAATTGTGTGTTGGCAAATTATTTACTTATCGTAAGAATGCAGTTATTTTTGATTTCTCTATGAGCAATTGATTATCTTGAGTTTATTGACAGCAACAATCCGGTAATTGTTACGATTCAAATAAACAGCAGTGAGTTTTTATGCCGCTAATTGCGATGCCGCTGTATTGACACAAGATTTCGTTCTGTTATCTTTTTTTTGTTTTATTATTGTTTGTTAATTCAATTAAATCGGACGATAAAAGATTAAAGATGAATACTCTTAATTGTTCAATTTTTTTATTAACTGCTATACCGTAGAGAATAATTAGTATTTTTAACGTCTTATAGAATGAATTAATTCACTTATTAAGAGAAAGGAAATAAATTTATGTCAACATCAGATATTCCTGATACAACTGGTCTTACATTTGAAAAAGTTTGGTTCCTTATTAAGGAAAATGCCAAATTACTTCAAGACAATATCGAGTACGAACGCGAAAGAAGTCAACAAGCTGAAAAAGAGTTTGAAAAGCTGAGAGAACAAATCAAACAAACCGATGAACAAATGAAAAGAAATAATGAGGAATTAAAAGAACAACAAAAAAAGACCGATGAACAAATGAAAAGAAATAATGAGGAATTAGAAGAGCAAATCAAACAAACCAGTGAACAAATCAAACAAACTGACAAACAACTATCGCAAATAGGTAAACAACTCGGTGAATTGGGGAACCGTTTAGGAGCTATGATCGAATGTATGGTTGCGCCGGGTCTTGTGTCGCAGTTTAACAAATATTATAGTAATTTTTATCTGGCGGCTCGTAATATGGAAATTAAAATTATTGACGGAAATAAAATTCTATCCGCAGAAATAGATGTAATACTTGAAAACGATGATTTTATTCTTTGTGTCGAAGTCAAAGTAACTCCCGACTTTGAAGATCTCCAGAAACATATTCAACGGCTTAAAATTGCTCATCCGTATTTTAAAAAGCATCGTCCGACAGAAAAAAAAATTATTGGTGCAGTTGCCGGTACTGTTTTCGATGATAAGTTAAAAAAAGCAGTTATTGAAAACGGTTTGTATGCAATCACACCAAGTGGAAACAACTTTAAAATTGATGTCCCCGAAGATTTCCAACCAAAATATTTTGTTGCAGACGAAACCGTAGAGAATAATTAATGATCTATTTTTACTGAATTTTGTTAATATATCAGTGGAATATTTTTTTTGACAGGATAAACAGGATTTACAGGATAGTAGTTTAGTTCGTATGCAGAAATTATCACGGATTATAAGTTCAAATCACTAACAACTAATTGATGGTTTCAAGTTTTGATTCTTTTTAATTTATTATTTAAAAATCCTGTCAATCCTGCAGTCCTGTAATCCTGCCAAAAAAACAAAACTAAAAATGCGGTCGAGACGACCGCGTTCCCGATAACAATAAATTATTACACTGTTATATTACTGTTATATTACTGTTATTTTTTATTTTTATCTTTATTTTTCTTTTTTCGTCCTTCTTCGAATTTTCGTTCGTTGTTAGCTTTTTCGATGATTTCTCTTATCCATTTTGCGATGAAATTTTCTGGTTTTTTATTTTCGTTATTTTCGGTAATTGTTTTTCTTCTGTTTTTTGATTTTTTTGATTTTGAGTTTACGTCCGAAACGTTATCATTTTTTTCAAGTATGATTTTACTTTCTGTATTGGTGTTTTTATTTTCTTTTATTTTCGGCTTTGGTATGAATCTTCTTTCAAATAGAGCAAAAAGAGTTGAAGCGATAAAATAGATACACAATCCGCTTGGTACTTTGAAAAATAATAAACCTAGAAATATCATCATGAATTTCATCATTTTTCGTTGCATTTTTGCTTGTTCGTCATTCGGTGCAGGCGGAGGCATCATAATTTCTTGTTGAATCAGGAACAATGCGATAGTCAAAATCGGCAATACATTAAAAAACGGTCCTAGAGTTAAAATTCCTTGTCCTTCGTTAAAACCTGGGTATCCGATCCAATTCCAGAAATTACTCCAATCAAAGAGTCTGTCCGGTGCCGATAAGTCAACACACCATCGTAACGATTTCGTAATTAATGGAGTCCCGTATAGACCGGGGTCAATCGATAGAGCTTTGTATAATCCTATAAAAATTGGGAATTGAATCAAAAGCGGTAAACATCCTGCCATCGGGCTATAATTATGTTCCTTGAAAAGAGCATTAATCGCCTTTGATCGAGCTTGCATATCATTTTTGTATTTTTCGTTTATTGCCTGAATTTGCGGTTGTAATTCAGCCATTTTCATAGCACTTATAATCATTTTTCGGCTCATTGGGAAAATTAACAATCTCACGCAAATAGTCAGCAGGATTATAGCGGCGGCATAACTTACTCCGATATGATTAAAAGTCTGAAGTACCCAAAGCAACGGCTGTGCAACAAACCAAAACCAACCATAAGATACAGTTTGACTCAATCCATATTCCGCCAATAATTTCGTACTTTTCGGACCGAGAAAAACAACATATTCATGTTCAAATTTTTCACCTGCGTTTAGCAGTTTCTCTTTTCCCATCAATCTAAAAGAGACATTTGTCAATGTTTGCCAATTATAGTTTCTTTCACCAACACGAATCGGCATAGAATATTCGTGCCATGTTTCATCGTTTATAGGTTTGTTTGGTCGAATAGTACATTGGAAGTATAACGAATCCACGCCGATATATTCAATCGGCGTACTACCCCATTCATTCGCAACTTTATCCATTGCGACTAAAGTATTCGGCACGACTTGACCATTATTACCCTGAAATTTAACAACAATATCACGTATTCCGAAACGGCTCCAAGTCGGACCTGTTTTTTGTGCGTACCAACCGCCTTCTAAAGGTAAACCCGTTGGTCCATCGAGTTGATACGCAACCTTATGAGATTTAGAATCACGATTGTGTATCTCAATTTTTAATTTCAAATGATATCCGGCACCGGATATATTCGGCAGAGTTGTCTTTTCGTCGTTTTGTGCTAAATAATACGTTTTGAACATCTCAATATTATAAGAAGGTAACGTGATCGCAAACGTAACTTCATTTTCTGACTTTTTAACAACCCGCCATGCTTTTCTACGTAATTTTAGGTCGAGTAATTCTTTATCCATAGTAGAATCACGTTCATAAATTCCGGTGTAAGCAGAGTTATTCGCATTAAGACTTTTCGGCAACTCAAGTTTATGCTCATCGAGTTTAAGCAGAGTAGTTAAGAATGATAATTGGTCGCTTGCGAGTTTGGTTTCATTATCGAAAACTACGCCGCTTAATCCGCCGAGTTTACTGTAATCGTCGTAATTTCGTGTTACAGATTCAGGTCGAATTACATCTATCGGATGTTGTTCGAGAATAATGTCTTGTTCGATTGTTTTTCCTTCGCGAATGATTTCTAAACGGATTTTTTCTTTGGGTTTCGATTGTAATAAGACATTACGTAAATCTTGAAAATTCCTTATTTGAGTATTTTTTTCGGTAATAAGATTTCTGACATTTGTTATTCTGTCGCCTATTTTAATTCCGTAAATTTGAGCAGGAGTTCCGTCCCCGATAACTTGCACGATAACGCCGCCGCCGAGTTTTAACGCTTCCCAATCGGATGTATTTTGATCAGCTACAATTTGTCCTATATAACCTGAATGTTCTTGAACATCTTTGTAGCGTTCTGTATTTAATTCAGTGCGGACAACAGCCGCACCTTGATTTGTTAGAGTTACCAACATGTTGTATTTGCTCTTCGGATTCATTGAACCCAGAGTAATCCATTCCGGTGCAACGTTGGTTTCTTCTATTTTGTTTTCGGTTTGTTCGGAATGTTCGGAATGTTCGGAATGTTCTAATGTTTCTGTCTGATTATTATTTTCCGGCGGTTTATTGTTAGGCTTATCGGGCGGAGAATCCGCCGGATTATTCTGACCTATCGGCGCATTTATATTCACGTTTGGCTGATTTGGACGCGGCGGAAAAAGTATGTTGGTCAACATTAGGCAAAACGCAAAAACCAGTATAAACATTAACCATTCATTCTGAGGTTTTTGACGATTAGGAAGTAGAGATTGCATAGAGTAAAAATTTTATATTGTATTGGGTTAAATATTGTAATAAAGTGAATGGAAATAAAATAAATGAAAAAAAATTTGTAATATTTCAATATCAGCGGAATTTTGGTTTTAGGTTAAATTATGATTCGCTCTGAAACGGCAGCAAGATTATTTAGTAACAGGGATTATTCAGCAGTTTAATAATGTTTGATTTTTTATAATATATCAGTGAAATTTTTCAAAGGTTTCAAGTTTATTTTTCGTGAACCTTATTTTTAATTTTATAAGGTTAGAATTAAAATTTATAATCTTCAAAATTTGAAAAACAAATATTCTTACTGAAATATAAATTATTGTTTTTTATCTTTGTTGTAATTCTACAATAATCAATTTGCGGGCAAGCATTCTACACCATTTAACGATTCGTTCAAGGACAGGGGGAATGATAAAAATTATGTAATATATCAGTGGAATTTTTGTTTTCGTTTTTTTGGTTGTTTACGAATTTTAAATTATCAATCACATACCTGTTAAGTCCCGCAGGGACTATTCACCAAAAAACTTTATTAACCGTATGCTTTAGCTTACGGATCACACGTCTATAACTTATCCAAGTCCCGCAGGGACGACACTTTATTAACCGTATGCTTTAGCTTACGGATCATACGTCTATAACATATCCAAGTCCCGCAGGGACGACACTTTATTAACCGTATGCTTTAGCTTACGGATCATACGTCTATAACTTATCCAAGTCCCGCAGGGACGACACTTTATTAACCGTATGCTTTAGCTTACGGATCACACGTCTATAACTTATCCAAGTCCCGCAGGGACTATTCACCAAAAAACTTTATTAACCGTATGCTTTAGCTTACGGATCACACAT
>JAITKS010000393.1 GCA_031278315.1 Planctomycetaceae bacterium
ACACTTGAAAAATATTGTTGCGCCGGATCGATTTGGTCCCAATAATATTAGTCCTGTCCCGCTAACACCGAGAGGAGAAGGTTTGCCGTCGAATTTGATCAATGATATTCTTGTAACGAAAAATCAAGAGACAGAAACAATCTGGCTCGCAACAAATGCCGGACTCGTTAAATCAAATGATTCTTTCAGAAAAATCGAATATTGGCGCGGTAAAGATTACGATGACAAAGTCAAAGGACTCTACGGCGGTGCGCCAAAAGATTGGAAACCTGCACCGAAAGAAATAATTGATCAACTTTTACCGGAAGATTATTTGACTTGTCTAGCCGAAGACGATCAAGGTGTAATTTGGATCGGAACAAGACAAAGCGGACTTAAAATCGCCGATCCTAAAACGGGCAAACAAGCATTCGGTGATCTGAAACGAATGGGATTACCGGATAATTTCATAACGAAAATTCTGATGTTTAGCGAGGGCGATTATTGGGTCGGATTCTACGGCGGCGGAATTGTCAAGCCGATCAAGCCGTATAAATTAGTTGATCGAAAACCAATACAAACCAAATTCAACAAAGCTAAAATATTTTCCGTTGCGCAAAATGACTTTCCGAAATTACCGTCACCAATAAAGCCGCCGACAATTGATGAATTAAAATTAATGCAAACCAAACTTGAAAGATTACGAACTCCTTTACCTAAAGTTTATGCCTCATACTATGGTGAAGATTGGAAAACTCAAGGCGATTGGGTCGGACGTACCTTTCGAGATTGGGCGGTACTTTGTGCGGTTACTGCTCCGTTTGATCATCCGATTTATTTTACAACTGAATATTATAGTGTTCACGAATTTATTGGACCTAATTTTACGGAGAAAGACGATGCTATACGTCGATGGATTCATTGGATAAAAACGGATAATCCTAAAACGCTTTATGATCCTTGGTACGGTTATCGACGTCAGGCAGAATGGGATGATCATGGCGAGGCTTATTCTTGGAATTTAGATGGTCCTGACATTTGGTATTTGTTGCGGATTCGTGAACCTGGAACCTATCGTATCGGGATGTATTTTTTAAATAAAGACGGTCATCACAGCAATAATCGGATGCGTGATTATGTTGTTGAAGTTTATCAGTCTCACCAAAATTGGAAAATGGAAGAATGGTCTAGATATAAATTTTCTGAATGGCAGAATTATTCGAAAATAGCTGAATCACACGTTTCAAAATATAAACAGCTTACGAAATATAGAGTACGCGATTTTTGGGGCGGCGTTCATAAACAATTCGTAGTTACGGGACAAGAATATTATTTTGTCAAGATTGACCGGAATTATTGTTTCAATACGATTGTATCATCGGTTTCAGTTGATCGGCTTTACGGCAAACAGACATTACCAGAAAAATTAAATTTCGGTATTCCGCTTCTTTGTAACGTGCCTTACAACCCGCCTCAATTGTCTGAAAAATATTCAACCGGACTCGGACGAAAATTAGGTCAAATCTGGAATACGCTTGATCAAAAACACGGCTTTATCGGCGGAATTGAACAGCAACGAAAAGGTCGTGTTACGGTTTATCAAGCTGCCGCAAAATATGCCGACGAAAAAGAACTAGACGATGGCGGTGAGTTGCAACAATTATCAAAGTCATTAAAATGGCGACTTAATCAATGGGATGGAGAACAGCGGCGAGAATTCAAAAATGTTATGAAAAAAGCTCACGACGAACTTTTAATACGCGTGCCAGAACAACGGAAGGCAATTAAACAATACGAAAAATAAAATCAAGGTGAAATTAAATGAAGTTTAATTTGATAAAATTATGGTCTTGCTCAATTTTTGCGATTTTAGTATTCAGCTTTTGTTCGTTAACGAATGCGACATCGGTTTTGGTTTATATTGGTCAAGGTAGCGAATCCGTCTATGTTAAAAAACAAGGTGACGTTGAAATAATTGGAAACAATACATCGTTCTTTACTATTAGTGCTACGTTTGATACGAAATCACTTGAAACCACAGAAGTAAAACCAGTTAATCCTGTTTAGATATGCACTTACGAAGGTGCAACTTTTGTAACACCTGCTGATATTCCACAAAATCCAGGTAATCCAAATGTTTCGGCATTAACGTTAATTTCATCTTCATCATGGACGACAAAAGTCTCATCGCCCAATGCCGGTCAGTGGTTATTAAAATTCAAAGTTAAAGTTACATATTCAAAACAATCTAAAAGTACAGGACAAAATATCCATGAATTTTTTGGACCATTTGAAGGCGAAAATACTTTTTTGTTTATTGCAATAAATAAAACTTGAAAAGTAATATTGACACCAGAAAACAACGTGGTTTGTCGTCATTCAACCCAACCGGTCAACCGTCCGGTTGTAAAAGTTACTGCGAGTTTAGAGAATGCGGATAGCTATAAAACTGTAAAAATTTCAAGTAGCAATACAGGCGGTATAGTTAAATTCGGTACAGAAAATAATAACGCAACTAATGACAGCCTAACTTTGACTATTCCCAAAACAGGTTCAAAGGACTTCTATATCAGTGGCGAAAAAGAATCGACAAAAACAAAAGATGTTACTATTATTGCTTCAACAAACGATAATCCAACACAGATCGTTGGTTCAAAAAATGTTACTGTACTGTGGGTGACTCTTATATTTAATGATACCACTATATCGAAAAATAATGGTCTGCGAGAAAGATTTCGTGCTGCCTGTAAAGACGGAAATGAAATGAAAGATAAATTGGGTGTTCGTATTCTACAGATGCCTGGAGTAACAAAATCTTTTTTGGGATATGCTTATGAAATTAAAGGTGATGTAAAACCTAATGATTTTGTTAGTGATATTAACTTGCAACGTGTTGCAGATGCTTTTTTAAAAATAAAAGCTCAAAATGCACCCAATGCGCTAGTAACAAAAATACAATCGTTCAATAAAGATGATACATCATATTCAGAAAATTTAGTAAAAAAACCAACTCCAATATGGGATATCGACCAACCCGGGATGGACGTTGATGACTTAAAGCAAAAACCTATAAATTATACAGCACAACAAATTTGTAACATGATGGAATATGCAGTCTATGATGACAATTTTTGCTCAGATATAATGTGCTTTTCAATACTAATATACTGCGTGATTGAAAATAATAATATAAAAGATAAAGGCGGCGATTCTAAACAGAAGCATAGACCTGTAGAAAAAAATGCAAAAGGTCAATATGAATCAATTCACTGGAAATTTTAAAGTAGTTTTGGTAATTCTTTTTACTATACACCTCACATTTGAAAATTTTGTTTTCGTTGTCTTAACATGACAAACAAAATTTATAGGATTTTAAATAAAAGACTTGCCGTTTCTATTTTATCCAAAACCGAATGTTAAAATATGATTAGTATAAATAATTTTGACGTTAATGATAATATAGTTTCAAATTAAAAGGAGAAATATATGTTGTTACAATTTAAGTATGTAGTTACTTGTATGATATTATTGAATTTTTTAATTTACTCTGAAATATACGCAATTGATCAAAAAACAATTGATCAATATGTCAGTATTATTGAGAATGAAAAAAATTGGGAATTTAATATAACAATTGGAAAAGTGAGTATTGATGATTCCGAGTCGTTATTTCAATGCGTTGAATTACTGGGAGCAATCAGATGCGGCGATGAAAGAATTTGTACTGCAATGGCAAATAAAATGGACAAACCGCCGTCTATTTTCCGTAATCGTTTTTGGCGATATTTTATCTGCATTGCCCTTATTCGAATAGATGCTCCCGCTGTAAACGCAATTATGACAAAATTAAGTCAAAATCCTATTCAAGAAATTATTACTCTTCCAATAATCATGCCTTACGATTCCGCTTTAGCTTTGATACAAACATATCGTGAACAAAATAAACATGATCTAAAAATTGTAGAAAATATGAATAAATTGGAAGAAAGAATAACTTATGCCCAAAAAAATTATTCAAGAGAACACTATCTCCCAAAATTGCATGATTTCACACTCAATCATCCTCTTTACCAAGCTCGTCAGACTGTGATTAAGACTAATATTGAATTAGCACAACGAATATTGAAAGAGACAAAAAATTTGACTTCTATCGATTCCGAAACGAAAACGAAATTATTCGCAGCAGTTGACGAACTCGCAAAAGTTCGATCTGTTGAAGCTGTTGAAACTCTTACGCCGATCCTTTTGTTGCAGACTGATAAAGAACTTGAAAATCTAGACAAAAAATATTTTTCGTTACGAAAATATCCGGTTGGAATTGCTCTTGTTAAAATCGGCATTCCGTCAATTTGGGGATTACTCGACGAAGCCGCGAAAAGATCAGAATCTTCCGGCGAGTACAATAAAATTGCTTGCAGCGTTATGAGTTCAATATTGATCAAAAAAGCAATACCCGGATTTGTATATGAGAAATTGATCAAATACAAAGACAACGAACTCGCTCGAATTCGGCTTGCGAAATTATTACCATTACTAGACGAAGATATGACAAAAATAGAAATAATACTCAAACCTCAATTTCGACTTTGGAAATCATCCGACGGTTTTTTTGAAACCCGCGCAAAATTTATTTCTATCGACAAAAATAACGAAATCACACTAGAAAAAGAAAATGGAAAACAAACAACAATCGAATTTTCCGCATTACAAAAAATAGATCAAGATTATGTCAAAGAATTTATAACAATAAACAAAAATAAACCATTATAAAAATTCATATCGACAAAAATATATTTGTTACAGAATTATTATAACGATTAAGTTTTGTTATTAACCACAGAGAGATTTTTTGAAAATACGAAACAAACGAAATAACAAAATATACGAAAATTGGTAATATATACCAATTACACTTTAAAATTCGTTTTTTATTTTTTTTAATTTAAACTATTGTCAATAAACGTTTCAATAATTTTTAATAACTACAACTTGTTTTTGAGTCAAAAAATTGTCAGCAAATTCGCCCTGAAAAGGCGCAAGCCTAAAGATCATAAATAATTTTTTGCTGTTGCCCTTACAGGGCTTTGGTGTGTTATATTTTTTCCGTAGGGCGTTGCCCTACGCTAATGCTGATTGCCCTTTCAGGGCGAGTTGAGTTTAAAACGAATACCAAAATTTAAAGTGTGAAAAGTATATAACTTATCAAGTCCCGCAGGGACGACACTTTATTAACCGTATGCTTTAGCTTACGGATCACACG
>JAITKS010000229.1 GCA_031278315.1 Planctomycetaceae bacterium
GGATCAAGCCGCGCTCCTCGACCTCCAGCAAGCACTATCGCTAATACAATATGTTTCATTTTCCCAAAATTTTTGTAATACTTCTAATAATTTTTTCAGTTGAATTTTTGTAACGAAAACCGAATTTTAAAGTGTAATGAGTATAACACAATACATATATTTTAAACTTCCAAATTTATTTCTGACGCTGTTTTACCTAAAAGGCGAAAATAAAAAAGAACGAAATAACCGCAAAATGTCAATAAGACCGACGCAATAAAATAATAATATACAGAATGCATAAACCAATAGTCATAATACGCCGTCCCCATGCCTGCTAGACCTACAATTATCGTTACAGGAATACCAACAAATACCGCCGACTTACAATAAGTTTTAAACCAAAGCATCGGACGTTGATACAAACTCTTTAATGTCTTAATTGGTAAATCTCCATAAAACGTGTTCGATTCTATCACACATAAAAACAAAATCGGAAAACAAAAAAATTGACCAATATAATGAATCACCATCAATTGAATATTGTAATCCGTCAGAAAAAAACTACATATCCGCCAAACAATGTATCCCGGAAAACCCGAAACAAAAAGAATCAAAAACGCCCAACCAATATACGAACACCCAAAATCTAAATTAAACGGCGTCCAACGTTCAACTTTATCTTTTCCTGCCGCAGATGCGTCAAAAAAACTAATTCCAAACAAAAATAACATACACAACCAAACAATTGTCAACACTGCACCAACCCAAAAATTTATAAAAAGAAAACCTCTTTCCGCCCACGTGTACACATAACCGGGTATCTGTTCATAAATTTTGTCAATCGATACCTGCCAAATCATTGACCTCGCTTTTTCTCCCGCTAAATTTCCAATAAGTCCGCAAATTGTAAGAATGAACATCCTCGCTCGGCAGCGTTTGTCTAATAACATCGATAACGTCGAAATAGATTTATTAACAACAATTTGATCTGCCGATTTTGAAATTTTCACATCTTTCGATAACGGAGGAGGCAATTTTTGCTGCGGCGTTTTTTGCTGCGGCGATTGTGAAGAATATTGTTGTGAAGAATATTGTTGTGAAGATTGTTGAGAAGAAGATTGAGAAGATAAAGTCGTACTTGATGCCTTTGCTGCTTCAAATTGACGCTGCTTTTCAATACGTTTCCGCTCTGCCGGATCAATTACTGCCTTTTGTTGATTATTCATCTGACTAGCAAGAAGTTCATCTAGTTTTCCATCTCGTGCTGCTTTCTTGATTGCTTCAACTTCGGTTTCAATTTGTTGTTCCCGTTTTAGAATTTTTTTCTCTTCTTTTTTTTCATCGCTGCTTTTTAATAAATGATTCAACAGACCTTCCATAATCGGCGTTTCTTCAACATATACCTTTGGAATGAATTTGTTTTCTTGTCTTTCCCGTTCCAGAATTTTTTGATTTTCTTCAAAATCATTTAAGTGTTTTGCTTTTAGCCGTGCAATATCTTGCTTTGTTACTTCCGCATCTTGCACATTGTAACCTCCTGCAGCTTCAGGATCGTCTGCGGTTAGAATAAATTTCGGAGGTACAGCACGAATTTCAGTCAACCTTTCACAATCGGGGCAACGTTTCCAAAGTCCGACTTGATCTTCACCCGCATAAAGTCTAGTCCGACATGCCGAACAAATTACCGGAATTAAACGCACGCCGGAATTAAAAGGAATATCCGACGCAATTTGTTTTTTCGCATCGTCATCTTCAATCGGTTCGAGTTCGAGTTCGTCGTCATCAATCGGTTCGAGTTCGAGTTCGCCGTTATCTGTTGATTCGAGTCCGAGTTCGAGTCCGAGTTCTTTGTTATTTGTCGATTCGAGTTTGAGTTCTTTGTCATCTTTGTTTATCATCGTTAAAATCCTAGTAAAACGTAAACTATTATAGTCCAAACGGCTCCGGTTAGGAGTAAGTACAAACGCAGCTCTTTGCGATAGTGTAAAAAAATTACTGCAATAATCGTTACACAAAATAAAAGCGGGATCGTAATTATTCCGCATCCTACGCTTATTATCACGGCAGTCAACAGAGGTATAAATATTCGTAACGAAAATTCAAACTTTAAACGTTTTCTTAATTTCGATTTTTTATACTTACGTATTTTAGATCGCCGCAACACAATATTATCGTCAGACGAATAAAACTGAAATCCAACAATCATAACTATACATGAAATTATTATTGTTGTAATTGTCAGAAATAAATCAGAGTTGTTTAACTTCGTATGCAATCCATGTTGATTAAAATAATACGATACTATAGGTGTAATAATTGTTATAGGCACAAATAATTTTATCGGTATTTTATTCTGATCGAACTCAATCAATCCTGCTGCTAGTAACGTAACGATCAAACTAAAATAATATAACGTCCCAATAACAAGATCGAAATGTGATAATTCGCTAAAAGACTTAAACATTCCAATTGCAATTGAACCGGCAATTAATCCCGCAACCGCCTCAACGATAGGATACCGCAAACTAATTGGTTCGCGGCAATCACGGCAGCGTCCTCCGAGCAAAATCCAACCTAACACAGGTATATTATCATACGGACGAATTGGACTTTTACACTTAGGACAATGCGACGGCGGATAAGAAATCGAATCACCATGCGGCAACCGGTAAATCACAACATTCAAAAAGCTGCCGACACAACAACCGGCAACAATAACTAAAATAAAACAAAAAATATCCGCCGCTATCATAATACTTGAATCGGTAATTTAATAATTGATAAGTCTGTAATCATTCGCACAAAAAATAAAA
>JAITKS010000241.1 GCA_031278315.1 Planctomycetaceae bacterium
TGTTTTTTCAATTTTTTGGGTTATGAATTTTACAACTAACGTAATCTATACCGATTACACTTTAAAATTCGTTTTTTAGTAATATATCAGTGGAATATTTTTTTTATTAACCACAGAGGCCACAGAGAACACAGAGGAAGAATATTTTGTAATTTTAGATTTTCAATTTAAGTGAATTACTAAAAAATATTTTAGCTGGGAACGCAGGTGTCCCGCCTGCATCTTTTTTGTACAAAAAACGCCTAAAGCTACGGTCGAGACGACCGCGATCCCGCAAAAAAATAAATTATTCCACTGATATATTACATTCGTTTTTTATTTTTTTTAATTTAAAATATTGTCAATAAACGTTGCAATATTTTTTAATAACTACAACTTGTTTTTGAGTCAAAAAATTGTCTATGTATTCACCATGCAAGGGCGATTTTAGTTTAAAACGAAAACCGAAATTTAAAGTGTGAAAAGTAAATTACAAATTTTTATTGAGTAATTATTCAATAGTAACTTCAGATATCAAAAACTTGTCCAATGATTCAAGAGCAGATTTCGACATCTTCGTTACGTTGTCTTGACGGCAACTCTGGTTTTGGCGTAGTTGCGCAAACATTGGGGATGGCATCGAATGTTGCACGCGACGTAAGTATGTTGAGCGGCTACACGCATTATTTCTCGGCAGGTGATTTGCGTAATCCAGTTGTGTTTATGCACGTGATTCGGCGCAGCGGCGGAATGGACCGTCATATAGTTTCAAGAGTAGCAGATTGCGGTAACGATTATTCAGGACGAACAAACCGTATCGCACATCATTTAATAATCGAAGAGTTAGATTTACCGAATTTATCATGCGGGCCGTCGGCAATTTTATCGCAATCAGATTTATTTCGGACACAATGGAATGATAAACCGCAAGAGTTACCATTAGGTCAAGTATTACCGAATCCTGTAATTTCTGTACGAAAATGTACAGCGTGGGAACAACTCTACGGCGATGCAGGCTGGGCAGGCGTCACCGCAGAGCGGGTCGAGAAAGGCGATCCGATAAGCGTGATTTTTAATCCGGGCGTAAATATTTTACCGCTTATCGATGAAGTCCTTACTTTGCTGCCGGCAAAAGTGCGATGGAAAACAACATTCAGCACTTTTTTCATGAAATCACAAGAGCCGCCGGGAACGAATAAAATTCAAATCAAATGTATTGTCGCAAGCAGCGGCGAAATGATGTTCGCAAGACTATCGCCAAACACGCTATTTATCGATTTACGAAAAAAAACAAATGAAAAACCAAACGGAAAATATGTCGAAACCGCAAGAAAAGGATTACAAAAACAGAATATTACAACATCGGTATCCGTTCCTATTCAGACAATAAATAATGTTAATGTTGAAATCGAAACTCTTGAAAATAATCTAACAAACGAATCTGCCGCACAAACAGAAAATATCGATAAAGAAAATATTGACGTAGTAATTTCACCTATAACGGTACCGAATCGGCGTCCGGCAATTTTTGTTACAAAAAATACAGAGCAGCAAAATTCCGGTAATTATTTTTGGGTAAATGCAATTCCTATTGCGATTGTTTTAACATTACTTTTATGCGGCGGATTCGTGTTTCTACTTTATAACTTGATTGTACAAAATAGAATCATAACAAAAGATGATCCTTCGCAAATCAAATCAATCAAACAAATCAAACAAACCGATAGTAACGGCAATAATTCTGTAGAAAAAATCAGTAAAGCGGAAAAAATTAAACATCAGCAAAAAATAGCAGCAGAATTGAAAATCGCCGCACAAAAAATTGAACAGCAGCGAAAAGAAACAGCAATAAAAGCAGCCGAACAAGCTGAAATCGAAAAGAAACAAAAAGAAATAATCGAAAAAAAACTCGCAAAAGAAAATGACTTGAAAAATAAATTATTAAGTTTACCCGACAATTGGAACGGATTAGGTTTGCCGTTTTCAAATGGTGTCAATGTTGCGGTTTTAGAAAATTCACAATTCCTCGCCGAAGTTAAAGACCGATTAAAAATCCAATACACCGCATTCGTCGATCTTGAATTAGAAACGGAACAAACAACTCGTATCGTAAAAAAAACAGATAACATCAGCAAAATAGAATTTTGGTACGAAGACGGCAAAAATGTACACGGAAATTCAATAAAAAAAACAATTGCAACTATCGATCTGCAAAACAACGGATTAAATTTCAAATTTGATAATCAACTTCAAGGACACAAAACAGATTCTGAAATAATACGGCGGTTAAACCGTATTTTGCTGGCAAAATTAAAAATCGAAATTAGCGGAATACCGTTTGTGAAAGAAATCACTTTATATTCGCCGGCAAAAATAAATAATATCGACACAAAAAAATTTACACTATGGACACAAAACGGAAAAGAATATTTATTGTCCGCAAAAGATAAATCTCCGCTTTATTTTGATATTCGGAAATTTCATACAATTCACAATTCTAACGAACAAGTTAAATTGACAAATCCGAAAAAAATTGTGCCGCTGCAAAACTCGTTAGGATACATTACCGAATCAATTTATAAAGGTGAAAAAGGTGCATGTAAAATCAAAATACTAGATCAAAAACCGCTCGTTTTAGAACTTGATTTCGTGTCTCAATCTTTGGGAAAAATATTAAACGATTACGATAACATAAATAAAAAAATTAACGAAAAAATTAAACTATACAACGAAATCGATAAAAAGAAAAAAGAAGCAGAAAGAATCTTAATCACCGCAAAAATAGAAAACGAAAAAGAACCAATCATTAAAACTAATCCGCTCAAAAATGAATTGATAAGATTCACTGAACAAAGTGTCGGAGAATTAAATTTATCCTCAAGTAAAGATTTAACTTCAACTATCAAAAATAAAGAAAAAGAAATACAAATTTACGATAAAAATATAAACGAAATCGACAAACAAATTAAAAATTTACAAACCGAAAAACAAAAAATCGAAAATAAAATCAGCGAAGATAAATCATGGAATTACATTCGTTTAGAAGATTTTTCACTTTACCTGCTCAAACCCGGAACTCCCGCAAAAAACATTAACAATAAAGAAAATCAATTACTCCTTTTAGAAGTAAAACCATAAAATCTACACGCGAATAAAGAAAAAAATTAGTAAAGAAAAAAACATAAAATATACTCATTGTCCTTTAAAATTCGGTATTATTTTTTGTAACGAAAAAGGTGACCGTTCACGTATAAAACTAGAATCGCCCTGAAAGGGCAACCGGATTATAGCCCGCCCCAGCGGGGCGGGTAAAAGTCCCACCTCCCCGAAGCCCTGAAAGGGCGATCGTATATTGGAGCAATATTAGTGATTAGTTCGCATTTATTTTTTAAACACGAAACACACGAAAATTTTTTAAGGGTTTCAAATTTATTTTTAGCCAACCTTATTTTTCACCTTATTTTTCCGAACAAAACAACCTTAGTAGCCAGAGATACCGCCGCACATAAACCTTATTACCTTATTAACAACAAATCATTAATTATTGTTCCGTTTCCATTACGTTGGTTATGAGTCTCAATATCCGATCGCCCTTTCAGGGCTGGTTTTGTTTAAAACAAATACCGAATTTTCAAGTATGAATAGTATAT
>JAITKS010000242.1 GCA_031278315.1 Planctomycetaceae bacterium
GCCCTTTCAGGGCTTAATTTCAAAGGAAACCATTACGTAGGGCGATTGCCCTACGCTAATGCCGATTGCCCTTTCAGGGCGAATTTGCGGACAATTTTTTGACTCAAAAACAAATTGTAGTTATTAAAAATTATTGCAACGTTTATTGACAATAGTTTAAATTAAAAAAAATAAAAAACGAATTTTAAAGTGTGAAAAGTATATATCAGTGGAATAATTGTTTTTCAAATTTTTGTAATTTTTAAACACGAAATACACGAACAAGAGGTAACTATCAAGAAGTCCCGCTAGGGACGACACTTTATTGAGATATGAGAATGGGTAAAATCTGAAATAACCGTGTCATCCCTGCGGGACTTCTTGATAGTTAGCTTATACCGTAACGTAGAGACACAAGGCATTGTATCTCTACATAGCAGGTTTTATTTTTTGTAACGAAAAAGATAACCGATCCCGTAAAAAAATAAATTATTCCACTGATATATTACAATAATTCTAATTCAGATTCGGTTCTAATTTCCGCATGCGAACTAACCACTAATGCTTGCTGTCTTTTCAGGGCGATTTTATTTTATGCGTGAATGGTCACCTTTTTCGTTACAAAAAATAAAACCGAATTTTAAAGTACAATGAGTATAGTAATCCGATTAGAAAAATTTTTCCGTGCATTGACTCGTCTGTTTATTTTTGGTAATTTTTCTAAAGAGGCAAAAAGTTTTTGGGGTATTATTGGAAATTTTTTCAAAAATGGAAGATAATAAATTTGGTAAAACTAATTATGCTCAATTATTAAATTAATGGTCAAAAATTTTTCGGATAAAGGGTTCAGTTAAAACAGTATTTTGTTTTATTATTGGTTCCCATAAATATTGTTTTTACTTTTACCTTCTGACATATATGATTAAAAAAATAACAATCAAAAATTTCAAAGCGATTCAATCGGCAACAGTTAAATTGACGGACTTATCCGTGTTCATCGGTAATAACGGCAGCGGTAAAAGTAGTCTTATTGAAGCATTACAAATTCTCCAAGACATATTGTTACACGGGATTTCTGCGGCATTTCAAAACCGCTGGTTTGGTCTCGAATATATCCGCAATATTTCAAATACCAAAATAACCGGAGAAAAACTCTTTGAAAATGATATAGAAATTATCCTTCAAGGTAAACTTGGTAAAAATAATTTCACCTACGAAGTTGGATTTAATGCTATACCAAACGGCGACCTTTATGTTGTTACTAATGAATTATTAAAAAATGGAAAAGAAACTGTCTTTGAAAAGAAAATTATAAATCGACGACAAAATAATGGAGTAGTCATTTCAACTTCGCCGGATAATCAATTTCAAAAATCGCTGCAATTATCAGAGACCAAAGAATCTTTTGGAGTTGACTTTCGCAATTACATTTTGTCTTGGCAATTTTTGACACTTGAACCTGAACGTATGTATTTTCCGACACAACGTAATTACAGTACCGCAATGCCCGCAATGAAAAAGTCAGGAGAAAATCTCGCTGATTTTTTTCGGCGTTTACAGGACAAACCTGAATTGTCTAATCTGATTATTGATAAACTTCGTTATGTATTACCTGATTTGGAATACATCGGCGGTGAAGAAATTACAGTTCAGAAACAGATTTATCTTCTTCTGACGGAACGTAATAATAACCCAAAATTACCGAGTTGGCTTTTTTCTTCCGGGACGTTGCGGATATTGGCGATGTTGTCAATTCTGAACAATGAAACTCCGCCGCCGATTGTTTTTATTGAAGAAGTTGAAAACGGTTTAGACCCGCGTACACTTAATTTACTTGTCGAAGAAATACGGGGAATGTTGCCCGAACACCAGTTTATCGTAACCACACACTCGCCTTATTTTCTTGACCTTGTTGATTTACAACATGTCGTTGTTGCGGAACGTAATAATTGCAAAACAGAATTTTATCGCCCCGATGATGACGAAAAATTGAAAAAATGGAAAGAAAAATTTTCAGTAGGTAACCTTTACACAATGAATCAATTGACAAAAAAATGAAACTAGGATTAATTCTTGAATGTCCCGCAAACGGCACCGACCATCAAGTGTATGAACATGTCATACATGAGTTGTGTCCTTCAATTAAAATTTTGGCTGTACCAACAGGAACTTCAAATAAACGGCAAATGATTGAAAATTGCGGAAAAATTGCAAGCTCATTATTGGAATTAGAATCGTGTGATATCGTAGCGATTATTTGGGATTTAATGCCGACATGGAAAAAACAAGGAGGAAAATCTTGCAGACATGAAGATATTGATAAAATACAAACGAATCTGAAAAATGCCGATGTTGATTTATCAAAGGTAAAATTAATTTGTATTGAACCTGAATTAGAAGGTTGGATAATTACAGACGGTTCTGCGTTGACTAAATATAAAAAAGAAATTCGCTCACCGCATCCTGTAAAAAGATTTAAAGATGTTAAACAATTGAATAATAGTAATGACAGTAAGAAACGCATCAGTAAATATCTGGAACGAAAATATAATGACATTGTTGAAGCAATCAAAATTGTGAAACACTTTGACAATTTCAATGAAATTGTAAAAAAACATACTTCTTTTCGACGTCTCAAAGAATTCATTGAGAAGTTATGTAAATTATCATAACTATTCAATAGGGCGAAAGGAATATCTGTAATATATTACTAAATAGTTACAAATAAATAACATGAATATTGATATTTCTATTTTCAACAATCAGGAACTTTTTACCGCTGCGAATAATTTTTTCTTGCAGTTGGGTATAACGTTAAATTCCAATACGGCAATGCCGTTGCCCGC
>JAITKS010000274.1 GCA_031278315.1 Planctomycetaceae bacterium
TGCCCTACGCTAATGCTGATTGCCCTTTCAGGGCGAATTCATAGACAATTTTTTGACTCAAAAACAAATTGTAGTTATTAAAAATTATTGCAACGTTTATTGACAATAGTTTCAATTAAAAAAAATAAAAAAAAATTTTAAAGTGTAATCGGTATATTACAAAAATTTTGTCGAGACACAACACATTGCGGTTTTACTTTTCGGTTTGGCTTTTGAATGTAATGATTACTTTGTTTTTTAAACGCCAAAATATATTTTTAATTTTTTTATTGTCTGAATTACAATTGTTGCTTGCACTGTCTTGAAGTCCTTCAATATGACACGTAATAATCGGAATATATTCTCTGCCGTTTAAAATAGATACGCAACTCGGACTCAATTCTTTTATTTTACAATTTTGAGTAAATTCTTTTTCTGTAAAAATTCCTACGATTTCGCCGTTTTTTAATGCTTCTTTCGCGGTTCTTATCGCCTCGACAATACATTTAAGATTATTCGGCTGAATTTTAATCAATCCGGTTTCATCAGCACAACTCCCAAAAAAATTAGGAATCATAGATTCCACAGCAAAGAATCTCACATTTCGTTGACAAACAATATATAACATAAAAACATTTATCAAACCAATACGGTTTGAAATCAATACCGCTCCGCCTTCTTGAGGAATATTTTCAATGCCGGCAATTTTAGGCCGATAAATAATATGCAATAAAATTCGACACGTGAAAATTATCAACGGTGCCTTAAACCAATTCGCAAGAATAATACTTACAATAATAGTAATCACACCAATAACAATCCAAATAATCAAACTCGGATGCTCACAAAACATTTCAAAAAATTTCGCACTAACTAGACCAAGTCCGATAAATAATAACATCGCTGAAAAAGTCATAAAATTGTAAGCTGCAATCATACGTCCGCGTTGCGTTATCGGACTTTTCTCCTGAATATAAGCAGCCAACGGAATATCATACAAACCTGCCCACAGTCCCGCTAACAACATCATTCCCGTTGCAAAAAGATAAGGTAACGCTAAAGGCGGACCATATCCGGCTTTGACCTCAGTTGCATAACTCGGCGTGAACCCAAGAATGAAAATGAATAAACCCATCCCCAAAGCACCTATTGGAACTAGTCCTAATTCAATTCGTTTACCTGAAAACAATCCGCACAATACCGCTCCAATTCCAATACCAATTGTCAACACCGCAACAAGAACAGTAATATGCTGCTGCTGAACCATAAGAAATTCTGTTGCGAATTTATCTATATTATTTTGAGCAAGAGCCGCAAGCCCCCAGAAAAAAGCCGCCGCAATCGAAACTATAAATAATTTACGATGCGAAAATAAAGCTGCAAGATCACGCCCCGTTTGCAAAAATGGATTAGACGGAAATTTCGCATCAGGTGCAGCCGCTTTCATCTTCGGAATAAAAAAACTAGACAGCAATCCAATCATTGCTGCACCAAGAAGAATAATAGCCGTAATCCATACCCGCTCGCCGCCCGGAATACCTGTCGGAAGATTATTGTCATAAATTGTTGTCCAGAAAAAAATGTAACCTCCAAGAACTTGACCCGATACACCCGCAAGCATCGTTAACATAGAAACAATACCATTAGCTGCCGAAATACTTGTTTCAGGAACAAGATCAGGAATTGTACCGTACTTCGACGGACTAAAAAAAGCAGCTTGAGAACCAAGCAAAAACATAATACCAAGCAAAATAATTACCTTGACCGGCATCGTTTCATAACTAGATTTCACACCAATTGCCGGACCAAGACAAATCACTCCAATCGCAACAAAAAGAAGTAACATCTCAACAAGCTTACAACAAATTATTACATTGCGGCGGCTAAATCGATCCGTAACATAACCGGCAATAGATGTCCAAAGCAAAAACGGAACTATCAAAAAAGCACCGCCAAGAAATCGAATCAAATCATCGTTAGCATATTCTTTACCAATAGGAACAAGAAGCCAACGAAATGCGTTATCATTAAATGCAACCGTAAATTGTGTAATAAGCAGAGCGATAAACCCTTTGTTCCAAAGTGATCGGGGCTTTTCTAAATTCATAAAGATTCAATTAAATTAAATGTTCTTTTTTTGTTGCGCAAATCTATATGCGAAATATAACAATAAACAATAACTGATAAATTAAAACGTGAACAGCTGCAATATTTCAATAAAATATTCTACCGAATAGTTACGATAATTCTGACTAAAGATAAACATTTATATGTCAATGCAATTTTAAAAACGGTCTCGTTGTTATTCCGATTTCATATAAATTTACAGACAAAAATTGTCTATTATTATTATTCGTTACGTAAATTAATTAGCTGCGTGAAAACATTGCTTTTTTGTAACGAATTTGTCAAATTTTTATACGTTTCATAAATTTTTTTGAATAAATTTGTATTTTCTACAATTGGACAAATCGGCTTTGCATAACGAACAGTTTTAGTGACACCGTCTCTTACGTCTTTGTAAATTCCGGCACCAACACCTGCAAAAATTGACGCTGCTACTAACGTTGCATTGGGAACTTCCAACGGCTTTATTTCCATTCCAAAAATATCAGCAATCGTTTGACACCAAATCGGTGAGGCTGTTGCTCCCCCTGTTACAGTCAATGAATCGATTTCTACATTCGCCTGTTTCATTCCTTGATACATATCATAACTTTCAATCGTAACGCCTTCGATAACGGCACGTATTATATCTGCCCGCGAGTGTATAAATCTTAATCCTATTAAAGTTCCTTGTGCCATTGCATCCCACAGCGGATAACCTGCACCAGATAAAAACGGTAAGAATATCAACCCTCGTGAACCGGCTTTACTTTGCTGCAATAAATTTTCCATCAAGACAAATGGACTAATACCTCGTTTTAAACCTTCTTCTTTTTCTGTTGTTGCTGCGATATCACGTATCCATCGATAACATGCGGCAGCGCCCAACTGGATTCCTTCCAACTCATACAGACCAATCAAACCAGACGACGGAACCATCAATCCGGGACTTCTATTTAACTCGACTTGATTCGTTCCGACAACTAAAAGTCCGGCAGTTCCAATTGTCAGCGACGCCCGATTCGCCTCAATTACACCGGCACCAATTGCTGCACAT
Organism: Planctomycetaceae bacterium; assembly: GCA_031278315.1. Lineage (GTDB taxonomy): Bacteria > Planctomycetota > Planctomycetia > Pirellulales > Thermoguttaceae > WRKP01. The sequence goes on from JAITKS010000274.1 coordinate 3,143, forward strand.
TGTTGATCACCTGTCGCCGCAACTAAAAGCGTACCTTCTTGTAAACCGCTGCGTTTTGATACCTCGTCATTGACTTTACCTACTACAGTTCCGGGTGTTACAAACGGTGCAAAAAGCGAACGCGAAAAACCGAATAAATCAAAAACTCGATCAAACCAATCAAGACGATGAATATTAATCATTCCGCTGCAACACGCATTTGTTATTTCTGTTCGCAATTCGCCGCCTAATTTATACAAAATATAATCAGCTGGAAAAACTACTCGTTTCACCCGCGACCAAAATTCAGCTTGATGATTCTGATACCAAATAAGATTCGAAAGAGTATAAGTCGGAGTCAACGGCATACCGGTATTTTCGTAAAGTTCGGAAGCAGAAATTTTCGATCTGATAAATTCTAACTCTGAAACTCCGCGATTATCTTGCCAAATTATGAAACGGTTATTTAACAACTCGCCGTTATCATCAAGTAATCCGAAAGAAGCACGATGCGAAGCAACACTAACAGCACGAATCGATTTTGAATCAATTCCTGTTTTATGCAGCACTTCACGGCAGACTTCATAAACGCTTGAAATTACTAATTCTGCGTCTTGTTCGACCCAATGTTCAGAAGGATAAATCGACGGATATTCACGATAAGCGTCACCTAAAGAGTTACCGTCAAAGTCGAATATCATCACGTTGACGCCGGTCGTTCCAACGTCAAATCCCATCAAATAACCAGATAAATTTACATTTGACATCTGAATTTTCTCCTTAAATTAATTTTCTGCAAAATAAGAAATCTTATAAATTTTTTTGTGAATTTATAGTCTATTTTTTAGTTCAGTTACGAGTTCATTTTTTTTGAGCCGAATTTGTTTTAACGAATCGCGGTCACGTAAAGTTATTGTTTCGTCTTGTAGAGTTTGACCATCTATTGTAACGCAAAAAGGAGTTCCGATTTCATCTTGTCTTCGATAGCGTCTTCCGACTGCACCTTTGTCGTCGTAAAAAGCGGAGAAGTTTTTTTTGAGTTCGCTGTAAATTTCTGTTGCTGCTTCGGGCATTCCATCTTTTTTTACTAGCGGGAAAACAGCAACTTTTATTGGTGCAATTCGCGGATGAAATTTTAGATAAACCCGCTCTTGTAATTGACCTTTTTCATCCGGTACAGAATCGACATTATACGCTTCACAAAGAAACGCTAAAGTTGCTCTGTCTGCTCCCGCTGACGGCTCGATGACATGCGGGATGTATCGTTCTTTTGTCAAGTCGTCGTAGTAAGATAGGTCTTTGCCGCTGCCTCTGTATTTCGGTTGATTATTTGGTAATTTTTCTAACACGAGCTGTTCGCCTTCTTTGACAAGTTTACCCTCAATGTGCGATCTTAAATCGAAATCTCCTCGATGTGCGATTCCTTCGAGTTCGCCGTATTCACCCTGCGGCAGAAACGGAAATTGATATTCAATATCTGCCGTTCCGCAAGAATAATGAGATAACTCATCAGCATTATGTTCGCGTAATTGTAATCTTTCGTTTGCTAATCCTAATTTGATATACCATGCGAACCGGTAATCGCGCCAATATTTATACCATTCAGCCGATTGAGAAGGATGACAAAAAAATTCAATTTCCATCTGTTCGAACTCACGGCTGCGAAAAGTAAAATTTCGCGGAGTTATTTCGTTACGAAAACTCTTACCGACTTGTGCGATTCCAAAAGGGACTCGAACTCGCATGCAGTCGCAAACATTTTTGAAATTGACAAAAATTCCTTGCGCTGTTTCTGGACGCAAGAAAGCTGCATCGTCATCGTTACCGAGAGCGCCGATTATCGTTTTGAACATCAGATTAAATTCACGCGGTTGTGTTAGAGTTCCGATATGTTTAGCGTCTGGTGCGAGTACTTCGTTGAAGTCAGGCAAAGTTGCGATTGATTGAATTGTTCCTTCCCATTTTAATGTTTCGGTATCTTTTTTTCGTAATGCGAAAAATTTTAGGGCGGCGTCTTCGAGTGCAGATTGAGTATTTTCTGTTTCGATTGTTGTAACGAAAATTCTGATTTCGGTTGATGGTTTTCCGTCTTCGCCTCGTTTTTTAGCTGTAACAAAGCGTCCTATTACGTGATCGTACCGGTAGCGTTTTTTTGATTCACGGCAATCGACCATATAATCGTGAAACAGGTCGTAATGACCGCTGCATTTCCAAACTTGCGGGTGCATGATAATTGAACTATCCAGACCTGTCATGTCGTAAGTTCCGGGTGCACCGTTTGAAATAACGAGTTCATTATGACTTGTTATCATATCGTTCCACCATGCGTCTTTAACGTTACGTTTAAGCAGAACGCCAAGAGGTCCGTAGTCCCAAAAACCGTTGAGACCGCCGTAAATTTCACTTGACTGAAATAAAAATCCGCGCCGCTTACAGAGTGCGACTATCTGTTCCATTTGCATTATTCTTATAGGTTGTTTAATTGTTTAATTTTGTTGGTTATACAACTATACCGAAAATTTAAGGGCGTGATTTTACCACACAATACGTTTTATACAACTATCAAGTGAATTGCAAAAAAATCATAAATATCATACGTTGCGAATAGTTTTTTTGTGAAGCTTGTATTCCAAAAAAATAAAAATTAATGTAATATTTCACTAGATTTTTTGCTTTCAACTTTTTTGAGTTATAAATTTGAAACGAAATTATCAATTGAAACGAATTATCATTTGAAACGAATTATCAATCCCTTACCTATCAAGTCCCGCTAAAGACGACAATTTATTAACTGTATGCTTCATTAACTGTATGCTTCAGCTTACGGATATTGCTCCGCAGATAAATTTACAAATATATTTACAAATAAATTTACAATATTTTTCAAAATATGATAAAAAAAATGACAACCAATAACGTCATAACAATATTTGATACTCATGCACATTTGGATTCAAACGAATTTAATGTTGACAGAAATTTAATGCTGTCTCATCTTGGTCAGCCGCATGAAATTGATGGTCAGTTGATTCAGGTTTCCGGCGTGATTGTTCCGGGTACAGATTTACAATCGAGCCGCAGCAGCATTGAGATTTCTTTGCTTGGTTCAGGTTTTTATTCTGCGGTTGGAATTCATCCTAATTCGGACATGCGGTTTATTGATAAAGATTGGCATGAGATAAAAAAATTAGCGGAACGTAAAGAAGTCATTGCAATCGGCGAAACAGGACTTGATAGATATAAAAATATTACACCAATAGAAAAACAAATTGAGATTTTTTGCCGTCATATTGAATTATCGATTCATGTCAGCAAACCGATACTGATACATTGCCGCGACGCTTGGGATGACGTGCTGCCGATATTACATCGATACCGGAATTTAACCGGCGTTATACATTCGTTTAATGGAACATCTGAACAAGCGGAGGAAGTCATTGAACGCGGATTTTATATTAGTTTTGCAGGTCAGGTAACGTATCGTAACGAAAAATTTAAAACTTTACACGAAACCGCCAAGACTATTCCCGAAGAATGTCTGTTGATTGAAACTGATTCGCCGTATTTAATTCCGCATCCGTTCAGAGGACAATTGAAAAGAAATGAACCTTCGTATGCTTTTATGGTCGCCAAAAGATTAGCTGAATTACGTCAAAGTTCGGTAGAGCATATCGCAAAAATAACAACACAAAACGCAATAAAATTTATAAACGTAAAATAAACTGTCCGCTTTTGAATTGCCGGTTTGACCTGTAATTCATAGCACGATACATATTCTTTTTGAAATATTAAAAAAAAATTAAAAAGTGGTCTTTCATTAGTTGTTAAAATTTTGTATTGTTCGCAAAGTAATCGAGAGATTACTTTGTGTGGAAGTTGCCGATTATGCTATTTTGTGTGACGGCAATGAACCGGAAATTAAGTGTGAACCGTCCTTAAAACTTTAATCAATGAATACTGATTTATTTTCTGTTATTAGTCCTTCTGCCAAGATTGGCAGCAATGTTGAAATAGGACATTTTTGTGTTATTGAACCTGATGTTGTAATTGGCAAAGATTGCCGTATTGCATCGCATGTAACGATCAAGCGCGGGGTTGTTATCGGCGAGAAAAATATTTTTTATGAGGGTGTAACGATTGGCAATTTACCGCAGCATACTGCTGTCGGCGATGATACAGGCAATGTAGTTATTGGTGATAATAATATTTTTCGTGAAAATGTAACTGTGCATCGTGCGATGCATGAGCCGGCTGTGACGAAGATAGGCGATTCAAATTATTTTATGGTGAATGCGCATGTTGCACATGATTGTAAGGTTGGCAACAACAATGTAATAGTAAACAATGTCATGCTTGCGGGGCATGTTGAAATTGGCAATCGTGTCAATATTGGCGGTGCGGTGGGAGTACATCAATTTTGTAGAATTGGATCGTATGCAATGGTTGGAGCGCAAGCTCATGTTATTCAGGACGTGTTACCATACGTTACGGTTGATGGATTAACGAGTCGAATTGTTGGACTTAATTTGATCGGATTGAGACGTAACGGATATTCGACAAGTGAAATCAATATTTTGAAAGAAGTTTACAGATTAGTTTATCGCAGCGGAATTGCGTGGAAGGAAATTCTACAAAAGTTGCAAGAGAGTTATTCAACTGGGGTAGCCGCAGAAATTACAAGATTCATTTTAGCGACAAAGCGGGGCATAGTTCATGAAGGACGATATGCTGAAAATTCGTTAATAAAATTCAGTAAACCTACAGACAATAAATCGAACAATGAATCCGCAAACAATGAAGAGTCGCCTGCTTTAAGAATAAATGCAGGATAATTCATTGATTGATATATATACTTTTCATGGTGATGAAATTTGTGTTCATTTTTTGTAACGAAAAAGCAACAAACAAAAAAAATATTCAACTGATATATACTTTTCACACTTTAAATTTCGGTATTCGTTTTAAAGTAAATTATTCGGCGAGGCGTTTGAGAGTTTCATTTTCTAGTCGAAAAGTTATCCAATTGTTGACGGCGTGTCCTCCGAGTTTTTCATAAAATGCAATACTGTTGTCATTCCAATCGAGTACCATCCAATCAATACGAAAACAACCGCATGATCGTGCAATTCGTGCCAACTCATGAAAAAACATTGTTCCAATACCAAGTCGGCGAAACAATGGACGTACAAAAAGGTCTTCGATATAAATTCCTGCCCGACCGCGAAAAGTCGAATAAGTAAAATAGTATAAAGCAAAACCAACCGTTTCTCCTTGATACTCCGCCAGTAACACTTCTATCCGCCGAGACGAAATCCATTCGTACAAAATTTCTTTCGACATCAACACCGATTCAGAAAGATGTTCATATTCGGCGAGTTCAAGAATAAATTGTAAAACCAATTCCGTATCTTCCGGAACGGCAATCCGTATCGTTATTGGGTGAGTCATAAATTTTATTTTAAAGTGTTTGTGAGAAGTGTTTGTGAGAAATGTTTATGAGAAGTGTTTGTGAGAAATGTTTGTGAATTTCGTTACAACACCGACCTTTTAAGTATTAGTAATTTATAATCTGGTTGAATGTATAACCGGATTATTCGGATTATTCTTGTGATGAAACAACATTGATTATCATTGTCATTATCTTGATCATTATTGTCATTTAGCAAACCGAGTTTATCATAATAGAAAATGCCGGTGCTTTCAAGAGACGTCTTAATGAGTCGTATTTGTTTGTTTATTTGTATTGTTTAATTTCATGTTTGATATGAATATTAAGGACTCCCCTTGTCAATTTCATAATTATGTGTATTCTTTTACAAGTTTATTAGCAATAAGACTCAAAACGATGTTAATAACTTTTTTTACTCATTCACTATCTTTTGGTAACGGGTCGAAATTCGTTATTTGATAAGCTTGATAAACGGTGAAAAGGATTTTTTTCATAAAGTATTTCGCTATATTTCGCACTACTTGCGAGACCCGAACCTCCATATTACCAAATTACTAAATCACAATAAAATTAACTTTTTAAATTGATCTAACTTGAATTTTCGGTTAGAACGGTCTGCTTGCCAATCGGACATCAGACTTTACATCAGACTTTACTGAATCCGTTTTTGTACTGCCGAAATTCATATTACGATTTGCGTATCGCGTATATTATGATTGCGCGTATATTTCAACCATTAAATCTTGAATCTTAAATTTTATGTCTTTTTTTGAAGATGCTTTTGAATCAGTAGGCGATTTTTTTACTTCCGTTACTAGATGGATTGAACGTACAATAACTTCGATGTTTGGGGCAGCCAATGCGCGGTATATACGTCAGCTTCAACCTAAAATTGATGCGATCAACGAGCTTGAACCATTGATGTTGTCATTATCCGATGACGAATTGAAAGCGAAAACTAACGAGTTTAAACTTCGTCTTTCGCAGGGAGCTGTGCTTGATGATATTCTTATAGAGGCTTTTGCGGTTTGTCGGGAGGCTGGGCGGCGTGTTCTTGGGCTGCGGCATTATGATGTGCAACTTATGGGCGGAATAGTTTTGCATAGCGGTGCGATTGCAGAAATGGTAACGGGCGAAGGTAAAACTCTTGTTGCGACGTTACCGGCATATTTGAATGCTTTAACTGGTCAAGGTGTTCATGTTGTTACGGTCAATGATTATCTTGCGCGGCGGGACATGGAATGGATGGGACCGCTTTATATTTCTCTTGGAATAACTGTCGGCGCTATTCAGGGCGACATGGAAGCACACGACCGGCAAAAAGCATATCAATGTGACATCACGTACGGTACAAACAATGAATTCGGATTTGACTATCTGCGTGATAATATGAAATTTGCCGCAAAGGGGGACAATAGATTTTCGCCGCAATTTCAACAAGTTCAGGGCAAACTCCATTATGCAATTATTGACGAAGTTGATAATATTCTAATTGACGAAGCGCGAACTCCGTTAATTATTGCCGGTTCAGCTCATGGTGATGTTACGAAATATAGTCATGCGAATAAAATTGCTAAACAATTAATTAAGGTAATCGATTTTGAAGTCAACGAAAAAGATCACACGACAAATTTAACCGACGCCGGAATTAGACACGCCGAAAAGTTAGTTGGCGTCGAGTCTTTCTACACAGCTGGAAACATGGAATGGCCGCATTTAATTGACAATGCTTTGAAGGCGCATCATCTTTACAAGCTCGATGTAAATTACATGATCAACGGTGACGAGATTATTATCGTTGACGAGTTCACCGGACGTGCTATGCCGGGACGGCATTGGAGTGACGGATTACATCAAGCTGTCGAGGCGAAAGAAAATGTAAAAATCAAGGAAGAGAATCAAACTTTAGCAACAATAACGTTACAAAATTTCTTCAAATTGTATGACAAAATTTCAGGTATGACTGGAACCGGTATGACGGAAGCGTCGGAATTTTTGAAAATTTATCGTCTTGAAGTAATTGCGATACCAACTAACAAACCGTTGAGGCGGATGAATTATCCCGATGTAATTTACAAGACGGAACGCGAAAAGTACAAAGCGATTGTTGAAGCGATTGAGCGAATTCACAAATGGGATATTCTCGACTTAAACGGTGATGAAAGTAATGAGGTTATTGGAACAATTGTACGTGAGGAAAATGATCGTGTTGAATTTAGTCCTAAAGGTTCTAAGCAGCCGGTATGGTTTGTTAGGAAGGATATAAAAAATATTTCGTACAAGGGGCGTCCGATTCTTGTTGGTACTGTTTCGATTGAGAAGAGCGAGCTTGTGTCAAGTATGCTTGACATGAAGGGGATAAAGCATCAAGTTCTCAATGCGAAATATCATCAGCGCGAGGCGGAGATTATTGCACAAGCAGGGCGGAAGTCTGCTGTAACGATTGCAACTAACATGGCGGGGCGAGGTACTGACATTATACTTGGAGGAAATCCTGAAGCGATGGCGTGGAGTATTTTGCAAGAGAGTTATCCTACGCGGCTTGAAGTACCGCGGGATATTTGGACAGAGTTAATAGCAAAAATCGAAGCAAGCGAAAACATGAAAGAAGAGAGCGAAGATGTAAGAGCAATGGGAGGCTTGCATATTATCGGCACCGAAAGACATGAAGCAAGAAGAATCGATTTACAACTACGGGGACGAACCGGAAGGCAGGGTGATCCTGGGACGAGTCGTTTTTATATTTCGCTTGAAGATGATCTAATGAGAATTTTCGGAGGTGATTGGATTAAAAGGTTATTGACTTCTTTCGGATTTGGTGAAGATGTTCCGTTAGAGCATAAAATGTTAAGCCGAAGAATTGAAGGGGCACAACGAAAAGTCGAGGAACGGAATTTTGACATCCGTAAAAATTTGCTAGAGTACGACGAAGTTATGGATTTTCAACGCAAAAGTGTTTATGGTTATAGGCAGAGAATTCTTGACGGCGCAAACACAAAGGAACTGATATTAGAAATGATAGATGAGGAAATAAGTGTTCATTTAGGGCAATTCTTAGACAAAGATTATGAGGCGGCATCTTTTGCAGCGTGGGCAGGAAATCGATTGGGGATAGAATTTGAAACAAGAGATTTCAGAGGTGCTTCGTTTGAAGCAGCGCAAGAGTTTGCGATTGATACGGTCATGCGGAAGGCAGAATCGGAAGTGCTGGAGGCAATTGATGAAAATGTTTCGGACGAGATTGAAGAATCGGAACAGAATTGGCAAGCTCTAGCGAACTGGATGAATTCACGTTGGAAAACAAGATACACGGACAGAGACTTAAAACGAATTCCATACGAAGAACTTGCAGATGTTTTGACAGAAAAGGCACGAAAATTTATTGCGAGTATTGATTTATCGGAAGGTGTGGAATTACTTGTTCATGGTTATGGAATAAAGATGGCGGTTGCGTGGATTAAGCAGAAGTTCGGAATTGATACTGATTTTTCTGATATTATTGAAGCAGACAAATCGGTATTTATTGAGCGGGTGCGTAAATTAACGTATGAAAAATATCGTGAGAAGGAAATACAATTTCCGGTCATTTCAGGATTGGTTCATTATACAATTAAAGACGCAAGCGGACGCAGATATAATCGTGAGCCGTTAGTTGATTGGGCGAGACGCCGTTTTAATGTCGATTTCGAGTTAGATGAATTGAAAAATCGTCAGAGGCAAGAAATTGAGATGATAATGTACGATAAAAGCCGTATTGCATCGGAGCGAGTGCCGGAATTATATTTGGAATTAAGGCGGCAGCTTGATGATTTGTTACGGCATAATGGAATTGATCCAGAGCTGTTGAGAAAAAGGTTAGAAGCAGAAATAACTGCGAACTCAGCGGAGGGAAAAAATTTCGCAGGATCAAAATTTGCTGTAAGAAGTGTAAATAGACAACCGGCAAGATACACAGGAAAATATACTTCCGTAAGAGATACTATACCGGCAAAAAATGAAAATATTAAAAAAGAGAATATTCAAAAAGATGCGTATCTGGATAATTTCGTTGAATGGGCGAATAAGGAATTTGCAGGCGATTTATATGGAGGCTTGACGACGGAAATAATGTTAAATTGGGAAGTCGCTGAAATTGAAGACAGAATTTGTTCGTTAATTGAAGACAGATACAATCCGGAAATGAGGAGAATGGAGCGGTCGTTAGTGTTACAAATTCTTGACTCGGCGTGGAAGGATCATTTGTTGGTGATGGATCATTTGAGGTCGAGTATAGGATTAAGAGGTTATGCGCAGGAAGACCCGAAGGTCGCGTATAAGCGGGATGGAATGAAATTATTTCGGCAAATGTGGGATTCAATTTATGCGCGTGTAACTGATTTAGTTTTCAAAGTAGAGAATATGGATGTTGAAGAAGCGAGTAATATATGGTCAGAGACGAATGCGATACATGAGGAAATGCAAGCTAATTCGGTTGTGAGTGAAGTCGTAAGTGAGAAAGCATCTGTATCAAGAAAAAAAGTTGAGCTGCCGGAGCAAACTACAACAAGTGATCAGAAACCGGAGCCAATCCGAAATCGTGAGCCGCATGTCGGACGCAATGAACCGTGTCCATGCGGAAGCGGAAAAAAATACAAAAATTGTCATGGAAAAAATAAATAAGCAACTTTGTAATATATCAAAGGTTAGTTAAAAATAAAAATCTAAAAATTACGAAATATTCTTTCTCTGTGTTCTCTGTGTCCTCTGTGGTTAATAAAAAAAATAAGGTTAGTGTATGATGATTTAATGATTCGAATTTACTATCGATAATAATCTCCGCATGCGAACTAACCACTAACCACTAACCACTAACCACTGATTTATTATACGTATTACGATATTTTTTGAGACAAAAAGAGTCGTACTGCTTGACAGGTTATTTTATCGGGCTACAATGTTGTGCGTATTAAAAATGAGTGGCTGGTGTTCGCCGAAATGTTCTCATTTGGGCGAGTAACAGGGAATCCGGTGACAGGTAAATATTTGTACCTTAGTCCGGGACGGTCCTCGCCGCTGTAATCGGTGTGTATTCAAAACGGGATACAAAAAAACATCAATGCTTTGTTGACCATTGATTTCCCAAGTGGGATTTCGAGAAGGTCGATGTTTTTCGCCGAAAGTCAGAAGACCTACCAACGCTCTATTATTTTTGTATAACTTTTCACGAGGAGATGAAAAGTCTATAACAACTTTTAACATTCTCGACAGTACCACGTTTTTTTGTGCGCTATCGACGTATGATATTTTGCGCCGCGTAGAAGGACTGTCTAACTTTTTCCAATAGGAGAAAAAAAATGAAAAAATTTAAATTGCTGTTTGCAGTGTGTGTTT
>JAITKS010000311.1 GCA_031278315.1 Planctomycetaceae bacterium
GATGAGCTTTTCGATTTTGCAATAACTTGTGTATCACTTGGTGAATTTGCAACTGCGTTTAATTGAATGTCAGAACAAATTCGTATGCAGTTAATTGTTGATAGTTGGATAGTATAAAAGAACGAATATTTAGAATATTTATTCGTTACTTACAACTATCCGGTATCAACAATTAATATCTAGTATCATCAACAACAACAATTAAATATAATTTTTCATACTTTCTGTACTGTCCAAAAATAATTAATGAAAAAAGTCCTTATTCCCAAAAGAAGTTTTTTAATTTATTTGAATTGAATTAAAGACACTTCTGCATACTCATCAAAGACACACAATTTTCTAAAAAATGTGAAAAAGGAAAATAAGTATAATTTTTTTTTGGAATATGCAGATTATAAATTTCACAAAAATAACTTAAAAATAACTTTTTAGACTACTCATATTTGAATTTTCGGTTTTATTCGTTTTGCTTACTTTTAAGCAGGATTTTTTAATGAATATCCGTTATATCACCGGCGAAATTCATATTAAGATTCATATTACGATTCGTATAATGAATTGGCTTTGGATTACTGAAATTTGAAGTGAGAGTAGTAAAATATTCGAAATATTCGAGAGCAGTTACAATAACCTCAGACTGCCTTTTTGTTATGAAAACAGTTAGCGGAATACCTGTTTTTAACGGCGGTGCCGTTGACAACGCATTCGGTATCGTCATTGGTAGAGTTTTCGTTCAGGAAAGCGAAAGACTTGGAATCGAGGAACGTATAATTCCGACAGATGAAATAGAAAACGAAATTATACGTTATAAAACGGCAGTCAACGATACACGCATAGAAATTGAATCTAATCGTGATACTACGTTGGAATCGCTTGGACGAAATTTTGCCGATATTTTTGAAGCACAAATTCATATCTTACAAGACCCGCGGCTTCTACGAGAAACGGAAAATCTGATTCGCACGAAATCTCTTGCTGCTGAATCGGCTGTTGCAATTACTCATAACGCACAAATTGAAATTTTCCGCAAATTAAATAATACGTATATAGCAGAAAAAATTAACGATATTAGAGATATAGAAAAACGTGTTTTACGATATTTGCTCGGAACGCGTTCTGAATCATTACGTAAATTAACTGAACCTGTAATATTGCTTGCAAGCAATTTAACGCCTAGCGAAACTGCTAATTTGGATCGTAATTTTGTCAAAGCAGTGGTAACGGAATCGGGCGGTCTTGGCGGACATACGGCAATTCTTGCTGCTGCTCTCGAAATCCCGTGTATTGTAGGGTGCGGAAATTTTCTCGAAAATATAAAAAACGGAGACATCGTAATTGTTGACGCAATTAGCGGGCTGCTGATTTTAAGTCCCGATGACAGCACTATCAAAAAATATCAGAAAATAATTGATTCAAGTTCGGCAAGAATTGAAAATCTAGACGAGTTAAGAGATGCCGAAGCTATAACTTTAGACGGTACAAAAATTGAAATTCTAGCCAATATCGAATTTCCGCAAGAAGCCGACAATGCAATTCAACGAGGCGCATCGGGGATAGGTCTTTTTCGTACAGAATTTCTCTACCTTACACAAGAATCAGAACCGACAGAAGACGAACATTTCGGATCATATAAACGCGTAGCTGAAGTAATGGACGGTAAACCTGTTGTGATTCGTACTTTTGATTTCGGAGATGATAAAGAATCAAACAAACATGGTGAATCTACGCCTGAGCGAAATCCCGCATTAGGGTTGCGCGGAATAAGATTAGCTCTAAAACGATGGCAACTTTTTCGGACTCAAATTCGTGCCATTTTGCGGGCGAGTATTTACGGAAATATACAAATTATGTTTCCGCTTGTATCAACAGTTAAGGAATTTCGGCAGGCAAGATACACTGCCGTTAAAGAGTTCATGGACGAACTCGAACATGACGGTATTCCGTACAATAAAGAAATAAAAATCGGAATGATGGTAGAAGTACCGGCAGCTGTAGTAATGTTAGACCATTTTGCTGAAATCGCTGACTTCTTCAGTATCGGAACAAATGACTTGACACAATATGTGTTAGCAAGTGATCGAGGTAATAGGCATGTTAGCCATCTATTTTCAAGCTCAGACCCAGCTGTTTTGAGAATGATTCATTCAGCTGTAAAAATTGCTGATCAAACGGAAACGCCAATTTCTCTATGCGGACAACTCGGAGGAGACCCAATGAGATTAGCAATTTTACTCGGATTAGGTTTAAGAAGTATAAGCTGCACGCCTTCCTCTATTCCAAGAATAAAAAAAATTTGCAGAAGAATCATGATCGCAGATTGCAAAAGAATTGCCGAAAAATCTTTACAATTCTCAAACGCATCTGATGTCCAAGATTACGCAATAAGAGAAATGATAAACATTATTCCCGATCTAATGAATAAAATATTTTAAAATGTTAATGTTATCAGTGAAATTTTTCAAAGGTTTCAAGTTTATTTTTCACATTAGTTTTAAGATTCATAACCCAAAAAAAGTTGAAAAAATATTCCGCTGATATATTACTGATCTTTTATGATCTTTGGGTATAATCTTTGGGCTTGCGTCTTTTCGGGGCTTGATTTCAAAGGCGAAACTATACGCAGGACGATTGCCCGACGCTATTGCTGATTGCTCCGACGGGGCGAATTTGTGTACAACTTTTTGACTCGAAAACAAATTGTATGTATTTACTCAAAAATATTGCGCAACGTTTATTGACAATATTTTAAATTACAAAAAGGAATTTCTAAAAACTAATTTTAAGAGTAACGCAGATGTCCTGTCTGCAATTTTTTTATAAAAAACGCTTAAATATGGATCGAGACGATAGCGTTTCTCCTAAAATAAATTTTTATGTGAGTTTTTTAGATTTTCCCCTTAAATAATTATGAAAACCTTAAACATGAAAATAAAATAAAACAAAAAATGAAAACGATACAAAAAATATTTTTGTTCTTGATCGGTATTGTTATAACGATCAATACGGCGCGGTTGTTTGCACAAGCACCGTATCCTACTTTTGATGATGCGGAAAAAGAC
>JAITKS010000342.1 GCA_031278315.1 Planctomycetaceae bacterium
TGCAATATTTTTTAATAAATACAACTTGTTTTTGAGTCAAAAAATTGTCTATGTTTTCGCCATGCAAGGGCAATTTAAGTTTAAAACGAATACCGAAATTTAAAGTGTGAAAAGTATAAACAAACAGCTTAATCACACTAATCACACTAATCAAATAAATCCAAATTCAGACAATTATGAATACTTCGATACAAATTACACCTCTTGAACAACAGTTGAATGCAACTGTTTTGTTACCTGGATCAAAAAGTATAACAAACCGAGCATTGATATTATCGGCTTGCTGTTCAGGATTCACAATTTTAGAACACGTTCTTGAATCTGAAGATACCCAAATAATGCTCGGCGCTCTTCGTGAATTAGGCGTAACAATTGATCGCCAAGAGAATAAAATCTCATCTCAAGATAATATAATTATTTCAGGTTTAGGCGGTTTAATAACTAAACCAAACGCTGAAATTTATATCGGTAATAGCGGTACATCTGTTCGATTTCTAACAGCTTTACTTGCTTTATCCGGCAGAGGTGAATATCGTCTTTACGGCAAACCGCGAATGCATCAACGTCCGATTAGCGGTCTTGTCGATGCGTTACGTTTTCTCGGTGCGAATATTCGTTACGAAAATAATAATGGTTCGCCGCCGTTGTTTATCGGATGCCGAAATAAACTCGGCAAAAAAATTATTGAATCCGGTAAAGTTGAAATTGCAGTATCCGGCGATGTTTCGAGTCAATTTTTAAGTGCAGTTCTAATGACCGCCCCTATTGCATCAGACGAAATTGATGTTGAAATTATCGTTACAGAAAAGTTAGTCTCTCGGCCTTATGTTGAAATGACAATCAACATAATGGAATCTTTCGGAGTTAAACCAACAATAAATAACGATTTTACTTCTTTTCGATTTCATCAAGGCGAATTTTATCATCCGCCCGGCGTTTATCGGATCGAACCGGATGCTTCAGCGGCGTCGTATTTTTTTGCTGCCGCCGCAATTTGCGGAGGAACAATACAAATAGAAGGACTCTCCCAAAAAAGTGTACAAGGTGATATTAAATTTGTTGATTGCCTTGAACAAATGGGCTGCACTGTAAAATTCGATAACGAAAAAAATACAACTACAGTTTCACGCTCACCTAATAAACCAATTAAAGGAATTTCAGTTGATATGAATTATATCAGTGATACAGCACAAACTCTCGGAGTTGTTGCGCTTTTTGCTGAAGGTACAACAGAAATAAAAAATATCGAACATGTCAGATACAAAGAAACAGATAGAATCGCCGCTCTCGCAACCGAACTGCGCCGATTCGGTGCAACTGTCGAAGAACAACATGACGGATTAAAAATTATTCCGCCGGCTGAAATCAAACCTGCAACCGTTGAAACTTACGACGACCACAGAATGGCAATGAGCTTTGCCGCCGCTGGACTAAAAATTGACGGCGTTGTTATTAAAAATCCAGATTGCGTACAAAAAACTTTTCCAAACTTCTTTAACGAATTAAAGAAATTGCTAGTTGTTAGCGGTTAGCGGTGAGTGGTGAGCGGTTAGCGGTTAGTTCGCATGCGGAGATTAAGCAGCGAATCTAAATTCGAATCACTCAGGGCTGGTTTGATTAAGTTTTAAAATTTACATATAACGATGAGCGCAAAAATTCCACTGATATTTTACAAAACTGTGTATTGCGGCTTTGCGGCAATTCTACTGTAATAACTTGATTAGAGTAAACAGAAAGAAATCGGCAAATTCACAATACTGATATTTCCATTAACAACAAACAAAAACTTGGAGACTAATATAATGCTCACAAACAAATATTCCCGTCGTGAAATTCTTACAGCAGGAGCGGCGGCAACAGCTGTATCGCTTGTCCCTACAATTTTGCCCGCTAATGTATTTGGACGCGGCGGCAAAATCGCACCGAGTAACAAAATTACACTCGGCATAATCGGTGCCGGCGGACGCGGCATAAGCGATTTGAAACGTTTTCTCGCTCAACCGGATGTTCAATTTCTTGCAATTTGCGATGTCCAAAAAGATAGACGCGAAAGCTGCAAAGAACGAGTAGAGAAAGAAAACGGCATCAAAGATTGCAGCTTGTACCGCGACTTTCGCGACTTGCTCGCAAGAAAAGATATTGACGCTGTACTAATCGCAACCGGCGACCATTGGCACGCACACGCATCAATTTACGCCGCCCAACACGGTAAAGATGTTTACTCCGAAAAACCTTGTGCAATCACTATAGACCTATGCCGTCAACTCACAAATGCAATAAAACGATACGGCGTAATTTTTCAAGGCGGTATGCAACGCCGAAGTATAGGAAATTTCAAAACCGCCGTCGATCTCGCACGAAAAGGAAAACTCGGAAAACTAAAAGAAGTTCACGCCGCTACGTATTTTCTAAAAGTTATCTACGACTGGCTGCCCGCTCAACCTTTGCCCGATGCCGAAACTATCGATTGGGACCTTTGGCTCGGTCCTTCACCATGGCGGCCGTACAATAACGATTATGTTAAAGGTAGATGGCGGGCGCATTACGATTTCGATTCCGGTGCAAAATTTCACGATTGGGCTGCACACACCGTTGACCTCTGTCAATGGGCAGTAGGAGCAGACGGCTCTGCACCCGTAAAATATTGGGCGGAAGATCATATTTTATTCGGCATGTATGAAAATGGTGTAAAGCTGGTTTCGCGTCCTACCGGTTGGCTGGGACTCGGAAATTGTGCAGTTCGGTTTGAAGGCGAAAATGGATGGATTGAAACCGGTGACAGCGGACGAATCGCTGTCGCACCTGACTCGTTAAGAAATGAACTCGTAAATGATTTTGATATCTACGGCAAGAAGTTCGGCGGCTCTCATGGTGAAGACGCTGAAGCTCATGTTCGTAATTTTCTCGATTGTGTTAAAAATCGCAAACAGCCGGCATGCAACAGCGATATAGTTTGCAGCACGCATATTGCTTGTCATGCCGCAGCACTATCATGGATGTTAAAAAGAGAATTAAATTTCAATCCAAAAAATGATACGTTTATAAATGACGAACAAGCAAACCGCATGAAAACCCGTGCTTGGAGAGAACCATGGAACATTTGACTTAAATACAAAACGTAATAGAATTGACAACTCAAAATAAAAAGACACTGTGTATTGAATATTCTTAAACATTAAAATTTCAAACAAAAAATGAAAATGAAAAAAATTATTATATGTGTACTTTTCGTTTTATTCTCGAGTTCGTTTGTGATTGCTCAATCGGGCAAACCTTCGGCAGAAGAGACAGAAAAAAACGTAAAGATTTTACAATCAATTTTCAACAACAACAATTCAACACCGACAGACGCTCAACTTTATGATGCGTCTCAAGCGGTATTCCGATTAACACAAATTGGTACCGACGCCGCTGTACCCGAACTAAAAAAATTGCTTTCATGCGGCGAGCTGAACACGAATGTTCGTACCGCATTGATTAATATCGGTGACGCCGGAATTATTGCTTTACGCGAATCTTTAAATTCTATTGAGGGTAAATCTCTTATTGGAGTAATTGAATCAATTGGTTCTGTTCGGGATGAGAAATCGGTCGTGCAACTTATTAAGTTGACACAAAACTCAAACGATACAGTTGCAAAATCGGCGATTCTTGCACTTGGTAAAATTGCATCTGTTAGTTCGATTAGCGCGTTAAAATCAATTTTGCAGACACGTAATTCGCAATTTCGGTTGGAAAGTGCTAATGCGCTGTTGATTGCTTCGGAGCGTGTTCTTGATACAAAAGATAATAAAACTGCAATTGAAATATATAGTCTTTTGTTTCGTTACAAGGAGTTTCAAACTGTTTGGTCTGCGGCGGTGCAGTCGTATCTTTTATTGAATCCGCAGCCGCAAGATGCGTTACAATTATTTAAAGAGCTGCTTATATCGGAAGATGAAATTGAATTTCGTACGGCGTCTTTTGTTGCGGTTAGAATTGAATCTCCGCAAGTAAGTAAATTGATACTTGAGAATTTATCACAATTTCCAAATAATAAGAAAGCTATTTTGATTGAGATTCTTGGTATTCGTAAGGAGCGGTCTGCATTACCTGTTTTGATTGAAATTGCGTCATCGAGTTCGGAAGACGTAACGGTTAAAACGTCGGCAATTAAAGCACTAGGCGAAATCGGCGATATGATCGGAATTGAGACAATTTTCAATGCTATTAATTCATCTGAAAAAACTGTTTCTAAAGCCGGTAAAGAAAGTTTAGCGAAATTGCAAGGCTCTGAATTTAACGTAACGATAATTAAAAATCTTGACGCAAAAAATAAAATTCTACGTTTGACAGCGTTGAAAATTATCGAAGAGCGGCGTATTGCGGAAGCGATAAACAAAGTAAAAATTCTTTTTGACGATTCGGATATTGAAATCAAGTCGGCGGCGTACAGAGCGTTTTCGCAAATTATTGTTGCAACTGCAGCTGATTTGGAACCGTTACTGTATCTGCTTCAAAAGTCTGACAATTCTGAAGAAGAAAAAAATGCTTTAAAAGATGCCCTGCGGACTGTTTGCCGTAAAATTCAAACACGAGACGAAAGCGTAAATGTTATCGAAAAATTTAAGAATATTAATGACATCGAGAACAAAAAATTCTTACTAGATTTATTATTTCTAATCGGCAATAACAACTCGTGCAAAGTTACGGCGGAGTTTGCTAGAAGTAACAATAACGAAATTGCTGATCACGCAACTATGTTATTAGGTAAATGGATTTCGTCGGAAGCTGCGCCGTTCTTGATCGATCTGGCGGAGAATCATCCGTCGGAAAAATATAGAGTTCGGACTTTGAGCGGTTATATTAGAATAATTCGTCAATTCGGGTTACCTCTTGAGCAAAAATACGAGATGATTAAAAAAGCTGAATCGACAGCAAAACGCGGCGCTGATAAAAAACGTATCGCCGAGTTGAAAGAAAATATTCAAACGCAATTGAAAGCAAAACCGATTTTTGACGGAAAAACGTTTGAAGGATGGGAAGGTAATCTTTCGTTTTTTAGAATTGCAGATAATGCAATAGTTGCAGGAACATTAGAAAAACGAATCCCGCAAAATGAATTTCTTTGTACAACTAAAGAGTATGAAAATTTCACGTTGCATCTCGAAATAAAAATTTTGGGGAAAGGTGCCAATGCCGGAATTCAATTTAGATCGAAACGTTTATCGGATGACAAAAAACGGCCGAATGAAGTCGCCGGATATCAAGCAGACATGACCGATACAGAAAAATTTTGGGGATGTCTATACGATGAATCAAGACGCGGAAAATTCTTAGCGGAAGCGAATCTTGATGAAATAAAAACTATCTTCCGCAAAAATGATTGGAATGAGTTAAAAATTGTTTGTAAAGATGACAACATTAAGTTATATGTAAATGGCAAAATGACTGTTGACTATACTGAAACAGACAAAAAAATTCCAAGAAAAGGAATAATCGGATTACAAATTCACAGCGGCGGACCAAGCGAAGCATGGTATAGAAACATAAGAATTGAAGAATAAAATTAACAAACAAAAAATTCAGTAGAGACACAAGACATTGTGTCTCTACGTTTCGATTTTATTTATTGTAACGAAAAACCGAATTTGAATTGTTTCGATTTTATGATTCTTGTGATTCCGCAGACGCCGCTTTGCAGAGTTCTATTAGGTATTGCGTGAGAGTTATTATTTGATTTTTGGATGAATTGTTTTTTATTGCTTTTACTATTTCTTCGGCAGCTGTACTCAATTCGGCAAAACCGTAACTACCGGAAGAACCTTTTAATTGATGAGCGAAATACATTAAACCTTTTTTATCATCAGATTCCAACAACTTGTTTAATTGTGAAATTCGATCCGGCATTTCGGTTACAAACATTGTTATAAGTTCGTGTAAATCGGGATCAGAGGCTATACTTGAATAAATTGGTTTCATAATTTAATCTGTTTAATTGTTACGAAAAATAAAATTGAAATGTAGAAACATAATATTTTGTGTCTCTACATGAATTTCGTTTATTTCGTTTTTTTCGTTTATTTCGTATTTCAAAAAAAATTAAAAAAAATATTCTACTGAAATATTACTATTTTTTGAAATCTAACATTTATTATCAAAAATGGAAATAATACGTTGTCATGCTTATGCTCGTGCTGGATTGATTGGTAATCCTTCCGACGCATATAACGGTAAAACAATTGCGATAATTGTCAAGAATTTTCGCGCACAAGTTACGCTTTACGAATGGGATCGAATTGAAATTGTACCAAGTCCTAGCGACGAGAGTGTATTCAGCTCAATTCACGAGATGACCCAAGATGTAAAATTGCATGGTTATTACGGCGGGATTCGTCTTGTCAAGGCAGCTATTTATGGATTTGTTTTATATTGTCAATCTCACGGCATAAGGCTGCATGATCGTAATTTTTCTATACGGTACGATACAACGATTCCGCGTCAGGTCGGAATGGCGGGTTCAAGTGCTATTGTTGTTGCAACTATTCGTGCTTTGATGAATTTTTATGAAATTACTATTTCCAAGCGGGTTCTTCCGTCTCTTGTTCTTTCGATAGAGCGGGAGCAACTCAACATAACTGCCGGACTTCAAGATCGGGTTGCACAAGTTTATGAAGGTTGCGTGTACATGAATTTCGCTAAAGAAGCAGAAAGAATCGAGGAAGGTTTTTGCTGCGGCAGCTACGAGAATTTACCAACAAATGAATTGCCGTTGATTTATGTTTCTTACTCAACCGATTTCGGCGAGCCGACAGAAATTTTTCATAACAACTTACGTTTTCGTTACGATAATGGAGAAAAACAAGTTGTTGAAGCGATGTCGAAATTCGCTGATATTACACTTGAAGCAAAAAAGGCAATGTACGATCAAGATTGGGACAAATTAAATTGTCTTATTAATCAGAATTTTGATTTAAGGCGTTCAATATGTCAATTACCGAGAGAGCATATTTTAATGATTGAAACTGCAAGATCATGTAATGTTTCCGCAAAATTTGCAGGAAGCGGAGGCGCAATAGTAGGAATTTGTCCCGACGAAAAAACTTTTCTAAAATTAAGAGAAAAAATGGAATCTATCGGATGTAAAACTATCAACGTTAATTACCGCTAACAAAGCTCCTATTGACTTATTATTGATGTTATATTACGATTCTCACAATTCACGTTTTTGAGTTGAGAGATTGCTGAAATTTTTGTTTGCAATTGTTGTAACAAAAAATAGTAATATTCAAATAATGAAATTAAACCGCTGATTAATATTATTGGAAATCTATCAGCGGAATTTTTATTTTCAGATTTTTGAGATTATGAATTTTAAAACTAACCTTGAAACCTTTGAAAAATTTCACTGATATATTACTACTATTATTTGTAATATTATTTGATTCTCATTAATTCAGATATACGTTTTGTTGTTTTTTACCGAATTGAACCAAATGTTAATAGTGTTCGGTATAATCTTGACAGATCAGATAGCACGTTTAACAAGTTGATAATCATGAAAATTAAACCTAAAAAGAAAAAATCATTTGACATTAAGCAGTTTTTTATTCTGCATTGTGAAAAGTTCGTAGTCGGACTGCTTGCATTTATTGCAGTCTTTTTTATGTACTTAGGTATTACATCTTACAAGTCATTGACATGGCAGCCGGTTGACCTCGATCAGAGTTCACAATCAACACGTACTTATATCGATACTAATAAACGTACCGCCGACGATGAAAAGATTTTTGTCTTTCAGTACGATAAATATTCTGAATGGATCAAATTAGGTATTAGATTAGATTTATACAAAACACCTACCGTTTGGTTACCTCTGCTATTTCCGGAACGAATTAAACGCGATAGAGTACCGCTTTTACCAGTTGAAAATTTAATGGCGGCAGCCGGACTCGGTGCCGTTTCAATTAAACCTACCGGCGGAAAAACACAAATTGGTGAAAGATGGGCTGTTATTACCGGCTTGATCCCAATTCAAAAACAACGTGATTTTTATGTTCAAGCTTACGCCGCAAGTGTTAGACCGACACCGGATCAAGATACGCCGCGTTACATGTCTTATGTTTTAGAACGTGCAGAAATCACGCCGGATCAAAATGAAAATAATCTCAAATGGAATAAAATTGAAGCATTCGACGAAATAAGAAAAGTTCTGAATAAATGGAACGGAATCGCTTCCGAACCTGTTGATCCCGATTTCTTAGCACCATACCATTATGTCGGTGCGGGATCGCTGTGGATGGCTTGTCCGCTGCCGCCGACTCTAAAACCATTCGGAAAAGAAGTTACTCAAAATAGTATTCCGCTGGTTTCTGAAACTTCAGCTGAACGGCAAAGAAAAAGTCAAGAATACGACAAAAGATTACAACAAGAATTAGAACAAACCTCTACTGACTCCGATTTCAGAAATAAATCGCCTTTCGGCGGCACTTCTACAACTCGACCCGATAACATACCAAGAACAACTACTGAAAATATACCAATCGAAGAACAACGCATAATAGAAAATTTCCTTTTTAGATATATCGATTATTCAGTTCAACCGGGTAAAACTTATCGTTATCGAGTCAAACTCACGCTTGCTAATCCTAATTTCGGAATGAGCGAAGGCGATGTTGTCAATATCGACTTGACAAAAGACCCATACCTCGATACAGATTTCAGTAACGCTTCAAATAAAGTAACTATACCGCCGGATTCACGTATTTTAGCACGAACAATTTATCCGCCTTCACAAAAAACGCCATGGTTAGAACCGGCTGCAAATGTACTCGCTGTATATTTCGATTTGAACGACGGCTCCGAATGGGTTTGGGGATCAAGTGAACGTGTCTATCGAGGCTCTACCCTGAACATAAAAGACGCCGTTACTTATCACCCGACTACTATCGATAAACAAGAAACTCGTGCAAAACCAGCACCCCCAAGACCTACCGCCGCTCCCGCCGCTCCAACAGATACAAAATTACAACCGCAACGTAAAGACGTTATTACAAATATGTGTATCATGGATATTATCGGAGGTATTGAATTAGGTAAAGTCGTTCAAGACGCTCCTACAATAAAAACTCCCGGAAAAATCATGGCCGTAAATAATATGGGCGAAATTTATATTCATAACTTGGTAGAAGACAATAAAGAAATCGAATCAATGAAAACAACAGGAACCGAAAATAATCAACGAAATATTATGCCAATGAGATAAAACGTAAAATTATCTAAAAAACTTTCGTGTTTTTCGTGTAAATTCGTGTAATTTCGTGTTAAAAAACTTTCGTGTTTTTCGTGTTTCAAAATAAGATAACAAAAATTTCACTGAATTGGTACTCGAAAAATTATCTAAACAATAAACAATAAATTCCCAAAAATAAAAAAATAAAAATATATGGATAATCCTAAAATAACTCGTGCTTTGATTAGCGTTAGTGACAAAGTTGGAATAGTATCTTTTGCGAAAGGTCTTGTTGCGGCTGGTGTTGAAATTTATAGTACCGGCGGCACACGAACTCATCTTGCCAAAGAGGGCGTCCCTGTTAAAGATATTTCTGATTACACCGGTCTGCCCGAAATGATGGGCGGCAGGCTCAAAACACTTCATCCGAAAGTACACGGCGGTATTTTATGCCGGCGCAATAATGTTGACGACATGAATGCACTGCTGGAAAATGGAATATTAACTTTTGAACTTGTTGCGGTTAATCTTTATCCGTTTGAGGCGACAGTTGCAAGAGAAGGCGTAACAGAAGAAGAAGCAATCGAAAATATAGATATCGGCGGACCAACTATGATTCGTGCCGCTGCAAAAAATTATTTATTTACTACAGTTGTTACCGATAGAGAACAATATTCTACCGTGCTTGAACAAATAGAACGAACCGGACACACTACTTTGCAATTACGTCAAAGTTTAGCACGAGACGCTTTTACAATGACCGCAAATTACGATACTGCTATTTCGCAATTTTTTATAAATCGTCTTGAAGGCGAAGGGTTTCCGGCTTCAATTTCGTTGAAATATAAACGGAACAGCGTGTTAAGATATGGTGAAAATCCGCATCAGCAAGCTGCTGTTTATATTGATCCGAGTTCTAAAGTTGCCGGTGTTGTTACGGCAAGACAATTAAACGGTAAAGAATTATCGTACAATAATCTGCTTGATCTTGATTCGGCAATTGCGATTGCAAGGTCTTTTTCCGAGCCTGCTGCGGTTGTGATAAAACATAATAATCCGTGCGGTGCTGCCGTAAGTGAAAATACTGCCGAAGCAACACGAAAAGCAATGTTAGGCGACCCGTTAAGTGCTTTCGGGTCTGTTTTAGGATTTAATCGGACTGTTGATATTTTATCGGCAGAATACTTAGTGCTGCCGGATCATTTTATTGAGGCGATAGCTGCTCCGGCATTTGAAGCGGAAGCTATTGAAATCTTAACGAAAAAACCAAAATGGGGCGCAAATGTTAGATTAATACAAATCGGCGGTCTAAATGTAAAATTAAGCAGATGGACTATTAGACCAGTTGAAGGCGGTGCTCTAATTCAAGAAGCTGATACCGAAAAAGACCCTGAAGATCAATGGACTGTTGCAACTGAATTGAATCCGGATACTGCTTTGATGGACGATATTAAATTTGCATGGGAATTAGTAAGACATGTTAAGTCAAATGCGATTGTACTATGTAAAGACAAAATGCTGATAGGCGCAGGTGCCGGACAAATGAGCCGAATTGATTCTGTTGAAATCGCTCTGAAAAAAGCCGGTGACCGTGTAAAAGGCTGTATATTAGGCAGTGACGCATTCTTTCCGTTCCCTGATTCTATTGAAAGAGTTGCTGAATTTGGTATTGCTGCTATTATTCAACCGGGAGGCTCAAGAAAAGATGCCGCCGTTATTGAAGCTTGCAACAAAGCAAATATTCCTATGATTTTCACAAATAGAAGACATTTTAAACATTGAAAAAATGGTAATATATCCGGCGGAATAATTTATTGTATCAGGAACGCGGTCGTCTTGACTGCATCTTTAGTTTTGTTTTTTTGACAGGATTACAGATAGTGGTTAGTGGTTAGTGGTTAGTTCGCATGCGGAGATTAGCACGGATTTTAAAGTTCAAATCACTATGGTTTCAAGTTTTGATTCTTTTAATTTATCATTTAAAAATCTTGTCAATCCTGTTTATCCTGTCAAAAAAAATATTCCGCTGATATATTACTCAATTTTTTGTTTTATGAACCAACAATTAACTACATACGAAATAAACTTGTTTTGGCATTCAATTAAACGCAGTTGCAAATTCACCAAGTGATACACAAGTTATCGCAAAATCGAAAAGCTCATCGAGTTCGTTTATATCTTTGACATCCCTGATTTGCTTTTGTAATTTTGCTGAAGG